>NZ_JBLFEQ010000006.1:0-279757 GCF_047345125.1 Maribacter spongiae
TATTCTTTCGTAAATTTCATCAAAGTTGTGCATCTTAATTGTTTTGTCGTTATTACAATTTACTGCCATTGAGCAGTTTGCACAACTTTTTATATCTCAATCAAAATGCACAACGGGTTAATTTATACTCAAGGTAATCATGGACAATTGAGTTTTATGAGTGTAATGATTATTTATAATCATTCATTAAAAAATAAACTAAAACAGTTGTTTTGTCACCTTACTGAATAATGAATGTGATTATGATGACCAGGAATGACATAATCATATTCTATCAATTTTTCCGAATTTTTATCGTATTTAGTATTTAAGTATGGTCCGTAGTTTTCCCTAGTATGCTTGTTGTTAAGTATTGCCTCTTGAAGTATTTTAAGTCTGTCCCATAAAAATATCTCATCCAAATTGTAGGGCGTGCCTTCTATAAAAAGATAATATTTATCCTCATAGTCATTATAATTTAACCCTTCTATATAGTCTTTCAATTCTTCTTTCACTTTATAAGAAAATTGATGATATGCTATCATTTGACCGTTAATTCTACTTATATCGATAGCCTCCTTCTTATAATGATTACTATATTTTGAATGCTTCCCGTTACTACTGGCACTAATATAGATTTGTTTAATAGGGGGTATTGAATCGTTCAAAAGATTTTCATTAGCATTATTCAGAACTTCGGTCAAAGATGTTATGACTAAATTTATCACTTTTTGATATGAAGTGACAAAATCCTTAGTTCTGCCAAAATTCACAATTACTGAATCACCACTCTTCAATTTAATCGGTAATGTGAAATAATCAAGTTCTCTTAAGGCAATCTCCTCCGAAGTTCTATAATCAGCATCTTCAATATCGTCATAGAAGACATTCTCTCTATAACTATATTCTAAACCCTTTTTTTGATTTCTTTTTATCACATTATCGAGATAATTTTCATATACCATTCTATCATAAATATATTGTTCTTCAATACTTTTGGCAAATGGACTTTTAGTTGTGGGAAAAATAGAATCTCTAAGTTTTTCAAACTTAGTCAAACCCCTATTAACAACATCTTCATTTTGGGCGTTCACCTGTACATAAAATAGGGACAAGCATATAAAAAATGTCAGCTTTTTTCTCATAATTAAGTTTTAATTAACCATATAAAATATAAGTAACCTCGCGAATTCGTTTTCTTGATTATCATAACTATTGAATAATAATTAAATCCGAAATAATTGTTATTCAAAAACAAAGAATAATGAGCTTTTAACTTTTTTTCATTTAATTCTCAAAGTAAAATCGTTTCTAATATTTACAGATCTAGAGCCAGGATTTTGAAGTCCTTTAGACAAATTACTTACCAACTCACCAACTTGTTTTGAAAGACTAGAAACTTTTATTCCTGTTTGATTTGGAAAGTACTTTTCTTGGTTCTGCAATATTTCCAGCAATCCATACGTAAAAAGCCCATTTTTCCAATTATTGTCTTCATAAGAAAATTCGACTCCTTTCGAAGAAGATATTACATTAATACCAAAATCACTTCTGTATTCATTAAAGTATGTTTTTGCTAAATCAAAATAGCGGTTTTCACTTTTGGCTATGGGAATTATAGGTTTTGGTCTTGCCGAGATTATGACATTAGGCTTCAGCTCTTCATTTAAAAATTCAGCTCCAGAGTTAAATTTATTACCATAATATTCCCCTGAATAACATGCATCAATCAAAAAAAGTCGATTTCGTAACCCTATTTGGTCAAAAAGACTGGTTAAACGACTATAATTAATCGAGGAATCCTCTATATTATCTTTTTTAGTCAAGTTGGTGGTCAAATAGTAGTTTCCATTTTTAATCGCCCCATGACCGGAATAAAAGGCGATTAGAACATCCTCTATTTTAGCCTTTTCTGACCACAGTTTAATCTTATCAAGATTTTTACGGTTGAACTTCTGATTCAACAGTAATAGCGTATCAGCAATTTCCAAACCAGACTTATTAACCATGAAATTCATTATATCTTGGGCATCTTTTTTTGCGTATTTAAGATTTAATGAAGAATCCAGATAATCTGATACACCAATGGCCAAAACGAATACTTTGGGTTTATTCTCCTCTGTTTGAAAAACCCTATTAATCTTATATAGCTTTGGTATTGATGTTAAGTTGTTCTTGTCTACGCTATTTATGAGAATATCATTAATCCCTAGTGATAAAGGAATACTTAAAACAGTATCAATTAATGAAAAAGGTTTAACCTTTATTCCCTCACCTGTAGGATAAGGTACTCCCTTAACATTGATGATAATTTTACGTATGTCTTCATCGAATGATTTTAAATAAATATCAGCATAGGATTTATTGGTAACAGGAGAAAAATTTGAAATTGTAGTAACAAAATTTGACTTCTTTACTCCAAGAACACTTTGATTATTACCATTGATTGCTTTTCTAGCTTGAACAATTTTTTCATATTCATCTACTAAATTTTTGTCTTTGCTTATTTCTGCCAAGATTATATCAGGCCTATTTAAAGTGTTATCAAAATACTCAATGGGTACTGCCGAATTTTCATAATTGAATGCTATTAAGTTATCAGTAGCAGATTTACTAGCTTTATATCTGTTTTTTGAATCAAAAAAAATATAATCTGAGGTATTATGAGGACTTAGGAAAGAAATGTATGGTTCCTCGGATAAGCCCTTAAAAAATTCAACTTGGTTAGTTGCAGTTGCCACGAAGCCGGAACTTGTTCGACTCATATCAAATACCAAGTTGTTATTGGAATGTACCCCCAATAGTTCAAGTTTAGTTGCATCACTAATTTTCCATTTCCTAATGACCTTATCCACAGAAGCAGTTAACAGATTGCCTTCATTGTCAAATTCAAATTTGGTAAACCTACTCCTCGTAGGTATGGTCGTAGTATCTAATAATTCAAAGGTGCCATAGTTCCATAATTGAAGTTCTCCTTGACTATTTCCTAATATCAAAATGTCTTTAGTTGGATGTGTAATAGCAGTAGTAGCCACCCTATTTAGTGGTGGAAATCTATTTGTCAATTTTCTCCCTGTATCTATATTCCATGATTCGATTTTGTTAGATACAAAAAATATAGTTTCATCTTTTCTATCAATACTAGCAGTAAAAAACCCATACCATTCACTTGGCCTATATGGAAGTTTTTCAAAACTTTCGATGTTGCCCTTGAGTAAATCAGCGGTCGAAAATAACTCAATTAAACCATCACCAAGATTATTGGCTGCTAGATAAGACCCTGAATACGATTTGACAATGTAGTCATAAGTTGATTTTGAAACCGCTTTTCGCTTTTTAGTTTCTAAATCAAAAATGGTTATTTTTTTTCCTTCAATCCCGAGCGCAAAGGTGCTATCTTCAAGATAATAAACATGATTGATTTCTTGATTGGAGGTTAGATTCCAATCCAATTCACCTTTATCTAAAGAAACCGCTTTTAAAAAACCGTTTCTTTTGGAGCTGTCCCCACCTCCAATTACAAGAGTTTTTCCGTCCCGAGAAATATCCGAACTTTTATATGGTACATTCAGACCACGAAATTCCGAGACTACATCGAATTTATCGTTCAAAAGCCTTGGAATATAATCTAAGTGACCTGTCGCTACTAAATTGTTATTAGACGAACTGAAAATTGATAATACTGGAGATGATCGTTTTATTGCTTTTTCTAAAATATAACCAGTATTGGTTCTTCTCAACTTTCCGAAGTTTCCATCGTAATCAGCTAAATAGATATAATTTTCATTTGTTGCATCGAATTTAACCGATGATAGTGTAGAATTTCCAAAAGGGTTTTGAAACATACTAATCCTCTCATGAGACTGTAAACTTCCAATTGAGATGGAGTCGCTTGTAAACGTTAAAAATTTGGTGTTCATGGCACTAATATCAGTTCCTAAGATTCCTTTACTATGTAAGTCCTTAAAGTCAATTTCAACTAGTGTTTTGGTATCGAACAGCTTAATGTCTCCGGCAAGTGATGAAGATAATATTATCTTGTCGTTTTCAATAAAAGCAAGACCTGTTACAGTTTTAGAAAACCCACTCAAACCAGCAGATTTACTATGAGCGCTTAAGGTCTTCATTTTCTTTTTCTGAGTGAGATCGAAGAGCGAGATTTGTCCACTTACATGTCCTGATACAACAATTTCCCTATCAATAAATTCTACTGAAGTAATATAATTTAAAGGAATATTGTTTACGTTGTGCCTTATTGCAAAATAACTATCATCTAATAAGTTAAAACAATGTAACATATTGTCCGCCCCTCCTGCAACGATGAACTTTCCATCTTTACTTATTGCAAAAGTTTTAAGATCATACCCTACCGATTTAAAGGACTTTAATAGCAATCCACTATCAACATCCCATATCTTTAAGTTTTCCCCCAACGAAATTAGTTGATTTTTTGTAGGATGAAATTCAATCAAATCAACTCTTGATTGATGACCGCTTTGTATTACGGTTCGCATTTCTTGAGAAACACAAGTGGACCATATAAAACAGAACAAAGAAGTAACAATATACCTATCAAGGATTAACATTAAATCGAACATAGAGAAGTTTAAAGTGATTAAAGTTGTACTTTTTTCCCTTTGACGAATTTCCCAAATACAACAAAATTACCCAAAGATTTAACTATTATGGTTGTTTCGTTCTTTTTTGAAAACTTTACTTTAACACCTGCATCCCCCAATTCCAATTCTGGATTATTTGCCAATTCAGCTTCCAAATCTGCAGACATTTCATTGTTCAATTCAATTTCTGAGGTAAATCCACTAACCCTTACCACACGGTTCAAAAGAACATTATTTCCCGTTGTTAAATCCTTTAAATATTCTTTCTTTCTTTCGTCTTCGCTATTTCTCAAAGCTATTCTTAATTCACCTTCTATCAAGTTATCGACCTGAAAGCCATCAATACTTGTAGTAGTAGATTTGGCGTTATCCAGAGCAAAATTTATATTGGCAGACCCTTGTTCTTTTAGTTCACCTTCAAGGGTGGTTTCTAAGTCCAATTCAATTTTTCTCTTGATTTCGCAAGAGGCGGATGTTCCTAATTGGATTATTTTCTTTTTTTCTTCTTCTGAAAATACTCTATCAAACGTCCAAATTAAATTTTTATAATTTTTTGAACTAATTGAACCTAAACCTACAGTGTTCGATGGTCCAAAATAAAATGGCTTTTTAATCCATTTGGATTGCATGCAATCTTTGAAAGTCCCTCTCCACTGTTTCCATGTTTGTCCTCGAAAAAATTTAGTATTAATGGTGTCTTGAGCAACCCAATCAGCTTCGTTTGATTCTATTTCTTCAAATTCAAATGTGTATTCTTCCTTTTTACAGGAACAAATAAGTAATGATACAGATAATAGAATAAGAGTAAATTCTTTCATAGTTGGTTGATTTTGATTATTATAATAACAAATTTCTGACTAAATTTAACATATTATAATTAAATGTAGCACATGAAGATCATTAACTTTTCAATTTTTATATCTCTCTTATTTTTTCTGTATTCCTGCAAAAGTTCGACCGAAAAATTAGACTTAGCCAGTAATAGCAATTTGGATAATATCGTCCAAAGCGAAATCGAAAACCCAAAAAAATATGCATTACTTGTAGGAATTAACAAGTATGAATATGCGACAGATTTAAAAGGTTGTGAAAATGATATTATCCTAATGGAAAATTTACTCATTAATAAATTTGGGTTTAATGAAAAGAATATCAAGAAGCTACTTAATGAAAATGCGAAAAGAGATAGTATTATTGACAGTTTCGAAGACCACCTTCTCGATAAAGTAAAAGAAAACGATGTAGTCGTTTTCTTTTATAGTGGTCATGGTGCTCAAATACAGAATCTTTCAGTAGAATCTGCAAATGAAATTGATAAATTAGAGGAAATTTTGGTTGCTCATGATTTTGAGGATAGTCCAAACAAACCCTTTAAAGGAATCCTTGATGATGAAATTAATGGTGTACTATTAAGACTTTCTCAAATAACTGATAACGTGACCTTTATTCTTGACGCCTGTAATTCGGCGGGTGCTTCAAAGTCATTGGGTTCAGTGAGAAGAATTGAAGCGAAACCAAGGCATTTTGACAATGTGAAGAAATTTGCTGTCGAAACCAGAAATTTAAGATCTTCAGATACGAAGTTTGCCTTTTTTACTGCCTGTAAATCGAATCAATTCGCATATGAAATGAAAGCCCCTAATGGTTCAATGGTTGGTGCTTTCACCTACTTCTTGACGGAAGAACTGTCAAAAAACAAGGAGCTTTTTTCCTATGAAGATATTGTTGGAAGCATAAGAACTAATGTAAAAACACGATATCCGTTTCAATATCCTGAGCTTTATGGAACAGAAACGAATAAAGAAGTATTTGGAGTTAGAGATTTAACACCAGTAAAACATGCTCGGGTTACTTCTATTGATGGCAATAAGATTGAATTAAATATTGGAGGTATTGCTGGAGCAACAAAGGGGTCTGAATTTGAAATCTATTCCCCTCAAGAAGATTTGCGTTCGACCTACAAAAAAACCTTAGGGAAAATAAAATTGACTAAAGTTTACTCCGACCATAGTGAGGCTAATATTATGGGTAAACACTCCATTTCGGCAATCAATTCTAAAGCTATAGAAACCAGTCATAGCTTCGAAGGAATTAATCTAAAAGTATACTGTGCTGGCAACTGGACAGATGATCGAAAACTGATTAATGCAATTGACCATTTAGATTTCGCTTCATTAAGTGAAATGCCGGAGAATGCAGATTTGATAATCAGAAAATCAATAGAAGGGTTTGACTTTTACTTGGGTAATAATGTAGAGCAATCGAAAAGGAAATTTTCTGCCGATACTTCGCATGAAAATTTATTAAATTATATAGAGGAATGGGCCAGTTGGTTCGCTGCAATAGAAATCAAAAATCCAGAATCTCAATTGCAAATAGAGGTTAATCTTGAATCAGAAATTGTAAATGAGGGTTCGAAAGGTTTAATTGATCTTTTGAGTAATGTAGAAAATACTTTTGGTGTAGGCCAATCATTCAATTTGGTAATAACAAACAAGAGTGACAAACATATTTTCATTCACATTTTAGATATTGTTGACACTCCAGAAGTTCAAAGTCTTTGTATGGCAGATTTTCCAAACGGAATTGAACTTTTAGCTCCCAAAGAATCCGTAACCCTTGAATTGGAAACAGCTTTGAACCCAGGTGTTAATAAAACCACAGAAATAATAAAAGTCATAGCCTCAGTGGAAGGAGAAATTAATCTCAATTATCTAACGCTAGGTTGTTATGACGGCAATAGCAAAAACGTAAAACCTAGAAAAAGTGGAAAATATGATATAAATGGGTGGGCGGTTGTCGACAAGTTAATTGAAATTAAAAGAAACTAATCCCTAATTTAATGAGATTCTGTACTTTGATCATTTCCCTATTCTTTTTCGTCCAAGGGAATTTTTCTCAAAAGGTTAAATTAGGCGTGCCTATGGGACACAATAACAAGATTAGTTCTGTATCATTTTCTCCAGATGACAAATTGGTTTTAACATCTTCTTGGGACAATACTGCAAAAATATGGAGCTCGGAATCTGGATACTTATTACATTCTTTAAATGGACATTCGAATTTTGTAAAGTCTGCCAAATTTTCTCAAAATGGTGATAAAATCCTAACCTGTTCTTGGGATAATACCGCTAAACTTTGGGATACCAAAACAGGAGCTTTAATTTGGACGATGATAGGGCATGAAAATGCCGTCAATTCTGTAAATTTTTCGCCTAACGAAAAGTTTGTTATCACTGCGTCAAATGATTTTACTGCTAAAGTTTGGGATTTGGATTCTAGAGAGCTATTATTTTCCTTAGATGAAGGTCATACTAGTTTTGTCACTTCAGCAAAATTCTCACCTAACGGAGATAGGCTAGTTTCTGCAGCTAAGGATGGAAGTGTTGTCCTTTGGGATTTCAATACCCGTAAATTGATTAAGAAATTTGGTCACATAAAATGGGTGAGATCAGTAGAATTTTCCCCAAATGGAAAGCTTTTGCTGACATCTTCTTGGGATTCAACATCCAAATTGTGGGATGCAACGAATGGTAATCTATTGATGACCTATTTGCATGAAGATCATGTAGAAACCGCAGTTTTTTCTAATGATGGTAACTATTTTTTGACCGCTTCGTATGATGGGGCTAGACTCTGGGATATTGAAAGAGTGCTGCCTATTAAGTATTTTAGTTCTGGCATTCATGTTCTTAATTCAGCCGTATTCTCTCCTGATTACAAATTTGTTTTGACTAGTAGTTCTGACAAAATATCGATATGGCATATTGATACTGGGAGGGAACGGGATACATGGCAAAACTTATCGTCAACTCCCTTCAGTAGTGCAACATTCTCGAATGATGGTAAAAGAATTCTTAGCTCATACGATAATGGATTATGTAGAATATTCAATTTAGAATCCGAAGAGCCAGTTGACCTTTCATCAAAAGTGACAACGAATCAAAAAGTCACGTTTTCTAAGGGTGATGAATATATTATCATGCATTCTGAAAGTTCTTTAAATGGAGAAATAAGTCTTTGGAACTTTAAAACCGGTAAAGTGGAAAAAGTCCTTGATAACGAGATAGGAATTAATGTATTGGAAAAATCTCCTACAGCACCTGAAATTCTTGTTGGTTACAATGATGGCTTAGTAAGGATTTGGAATTATGAAACTAATGAGCTAAAACTTATAGACAGAGGTCCTAAAGCTATAAACTCAGCCAGGTACTCGTATGACGGAAATAAACTGATAACTGCCTCAAACTATGACGGCATAAAACTTTGGGACACATCGTCTGGCCAGTTGATTTATGAAAGAGATGATATTTATGCCGATTTTCCTAAAAAATTTAATCGTATTGATTTTTCATCTAACGGGCAATATATTGCTTTAGGAGATAAAAAGTTAGCTATTTTGGATACTTCGACTGGGGAGTTACTAAATAAGCAGAAGGATAATTATATATATCCCAACTTTGATGAGACGACCTCAGTTAGTTTCTCAAAAACTAATGATTTTATTTTGACTTCATCATTTCGTTATCCCCTAAAAATATGGAGCGTTAAATCAAGTGAGGTAGTTCGAGAGATAGATGCTCGTGGTGATTATTATTCTCGTTCAGCAATTTTCTCTCCAAATGGCAAACAAATCTTGACAACTTCTGATGACAATACTTCAAAATTATGGGAAACTAAATCTGGTAATTTAATTGAAACTTTAGAAGGGCATACCGAAAATGTTGTAAATGCTAAGTACTCACATGATGGTTCAAAAATTATGTCAATAGCGGAGGGTGGGATGATTAAAGTATGGAAAGACAATGGAGAATTCTTATATAATCTTGAAGGACATAGCGATGATATAGCTTCGGCTGAGTTTTCTATAGACGATAAATATATTTTAACAGCTTCTAACGATGGTAGTTGTATCATTTGGAACGCTTTCGACGGTGGTCTGATGATACAAAAAATCGTCTTAAATGATAACAAAAAAATTTGGGTAAACCTTCACCCATCTGGATTATTTAATGCGTCGGATGAGGCGATGGAATTAATGTATTGGACCAAAGGTCTAGAAATCATTGAATTTGAACAGTTAAAGGACAGGTACTGGCTTCCGGGGTTGTGGGAGAAGGTCATGAAAGGAGAGAAACTACCGGATGTTCGAAATATGAGCGAACTTAAGCTTCAACCTGAGATAGAAATTGAAGATATTACGAGAGATAATGTCACAATACATCTCAAAAAAAGGGAGGGTGGTTATGGCAAAGTAGCTCTATTTATTAATGGTAAAGAGGCTATCAATGATGTACGACCAACTAATATGGATTATACTTTAAATGAGCAAACCTTCAATGTATCCATAAAAGAACATCCCTATTTCCGAGATGGAAAAAATGAGATTACGGTCAAAGCTTCATCAGAAGATGGTTTTGTACAAGGTAAAGGTATTAAAGCAAAAATAATAGTAAGAAAAAAGGTCTTGAAACAACCCCAATTTTTTGGAGTTGTAATAGGCGTTGGTGACTATGCAAACGACCAACTAAAATTAAAATATACCGTAAATGATGCTGAGGCCATATCTAAGGCTATGCAATTGGGTGCGGAAAATCTGTTCAGTAAAGAAAAAACCCATATCTATAAGATTACTTCTTCAGGAGATAAATTACCCAGCAAAAGAAACATAAAAAATATCTTTGAAAACATAAGCGCTGATGCCAAGGCGGAAGATATAATTGTGATTTATTTAAGTGGTCATGGGATAACATGGGGAGGAGAACGAGGAGATTTCTATTTTCTCACATCCGATGCGACGGCTACAAGTAGCGATGCTTATAATGACCCTATTATTAGAGAGAATACTTCGATTTCAACCTCAGAATGGGTACAATGGTTAAAAGATATTCCGGCGTTAAAACAAGTAATGATAATCGATGCCTGCGGTTCTGGGAAAGCGGTCGATAACCTCATTGCAGAACGTGATGTTGAACCCTCCCAAATAAAAGCTATCGATAGAATGAAAGATCGTACGGGAATGTATATTATTTCCGGATGTACCGCAGATGCGGTTAGCTATGAGGCAAGTGTTTACGGGCAGGGGCTTCTCACGTATTCTGTTCTACAAGGCATTAAAGGGGCCGCTCTGAAAGAAGATAAGTATATCGATATATTTACCATTATGGATTATGCGAGAGAAACAGTACCAAAATTAGCTGAGGGAATCGGAGGCATCCAAGAACCGCAATTATTAGTTCCAAAAGGAGGGTCTTTCGATATTGGAATGCTCAAGGATATCGATAAAAAAGCAATTCCTTTAGCAAGTGCCAAAACAGTGTTTGTACGGTCAACTTTAGTCAATGCAGAAGATTTTGAAGATAATCTTGGCCTATCCGAATTACTGAATCAGCAGCTATCCTTAGTTTCGAATAAAGGAAAAAGTTCGCCTCTTGTTTACTTTGATTCTGCAAAATTCCCGAACGCTTGTAAAATTAGCGGGGGCTACACTATGAGAGAGAACGACATTTCCGTCCTATTGAAAATCCGATGCGGGGAAAGCCTAAAATCATTTGAGCTGAAAGCAAAAAACAAAGAAGAGTTAATTGAAAATATTGTAGCATTAGTAGAAAAGTAGCGCTTTCTTTGTTAATGTTATTGTAGAAAGTCACCTATTCGGTGAGCATAAAAATTTGAATAGCCGCAAAGTATATATTTATTGGGCATTTCAGCGGTAGGTTCTAGTCCCTCCGGCTCCACTCTAAACACCACCTTTAGGTGGTGTTTTTCGTTTAATTCATTGATTTACATCGCTTTTAAAGGAATTCATGAACCTCCCGTCGGTTTCGCCTACGGTCGTCGAAGGCCAACACATTGGCTCACTCCTTTGCTAAAAATATCCACAGGATATTTTCTTAACGCACGGCCGTCTCCGGCTCCACCTTCACCCTCCTTTATTATCGCTCGTTCAAGTTTCGGAGGGCTTATTTATTATATAACTGATTTGGAAAACAAGCTATAAACAGCAGGCTTCTGTAGATACTAATCCATGTGAATACACCCCAATGGTCAGTACATTTATATTAAATCAAGTACCGATCAATGTTCATTATGTTGCTTTTTGTTGTTTGGCCAAAAACCTTTATTTATCTTTCGGCTTACGTTTTATCACCACATTTGCATTAACTTAGGATAAAATTAAATTGAAACACCCTATCACATATACTACGATTTGGGATGAGGCATCGCATCAATTGGAAAAATAGACTTTGTACTCGACCAATCTTATTTACCACTATGAAAATCAAAGCACTTTTATACTTACTCATAACACTTCCTATGGTTCTTCAAGCTCAAGATTTTGATGATGAATTAAAAGGTTTGGCCGAAGAACTTGCCCAACGGATAGACGTTGGAAAAAAAACCAAAATAGCGGTATGGGGATTTTTCTCCGAAAAAAATGAGCAAACCCATTTTGGAAATTATTTGACTGAAGATTTTGCAATTTATTTGGCAAACCATGCCGAAAATTTTGCAATGATAGACCGCACACATTTAAACATTGTCCTAAAAGAACATCGTTTGAATACCGAAGGCTACATAGATGAAAAAACCACAAAACGTCTAGGGAAAATTTTAGCTGCGGATGCTTTGGTCATTGGCACATATACTATTTTTGATTCCGAAATAAAGGTACGTGCAAAAGTCTTGGATACAGAGACCGCATTACAGTTTGCCGGTACTATAGGTACACTATCAATGGACGAAAACATTGCCAAACTTTTAGGAAAACTATAAATTTTAAGGTTGCACTCTTTGTAACGCCATTTGTCTGGCCCCGTTTTTATCATTACCGATACCAACGCCTTTTTTGAATATTGATTTTGAAAGATGCTTTACTTTCTCTCCTGTATTTTTATTAAAGGTGTCAAAATAAATATCCAAGTTGCAAGTCGTATCATTTTTTGAATTTCTCCAATAAGAGTAACTTACCGTACCCACACAGACCAATTCTGTATTTGCAGAGGAACTTAGATTTCCCAAGAGCAAATCTTCCCTTACATAATCTGGGGGCGTCCCCATCAACTTATAATCGTTAAAAAAGACGGCTCCGATACGTCGGCCTGTTTCCCTATCCAATCCGTTAGCTCCAAATATGTAAATGCTTGCGGCATTCGCCAAAGGTTTCATCACCTCCTTTACCTTGGTCTCGTCGTTTTTATCGACAACGGAATCAATAACAGCAATGTCTTCATTTTCCTTGTCGCTGCCAGTGAAAAATTTCTCTTTATCGTCCCAAACTAAATCGGCCAGTTTAAAAATTGCTACGGCTATTAACAATATTTTTAAGATCAAGCCCAGCTTGCTCTTTAGTATTTGCTCTTTTTTTAAATCCATTTTGTCAATTAAACCAAATCATCCAAAAAATCATCCCCTACTCCATCAAAATCATCCATAAAACCTTCTATCAAGGATTCTTTAGTAACCAATCCATAATCTATGGAAACAAAAAACAGACCTATGGCACCCAGTTTATTGTTCATAAAATCCGCCTGGGCCAAAGTAGATTCCAATTCGTCGATCCGGTCTTTAAGATGAAGAATAAAGTCGGTCTTTAATTTTAATTCGTTCTCTACCTCTCCTCTAAAATTATTGAATCGTATCTCTAAATTCTTGACAAACTCGGCCATACCCTTTGCTTCCACCTCATTGGCATAAAATTCGGTAGTTTCCAGTTGTGTCTCTAAATGATGTATTTTCTGTGCTCTTTTAGGAAATAATTTATCCGTCAAGATATTATCCGGAGCTTTTTCCTTAAAATATTCCTGAATTTCACCTTCATATTTGAAATGAAATTTTAAAAACGAGAAATCATCGTTTTCTTCATAATAGGCCGCCAGAATATTTAAAGTAGGTTTTAAAGGAAGTCCCGGTTTTTTGTCCCATCCTTCTTTTAACGCTGTCCGCAATTTAAATGCCCTATCTATGGATATCTTATGCGCCTTGTCCTTTTTCTTGGTTTCGAAATCGGCAACCTCCCCATAATCCACTTCTATATCCTTTTCCTGGATGCAGTCCATCAAATATATAAAAGTGGGCAAATACTTCTTGTTAAGCTTATAAAATGCCATAAGCTCAAAAATAAACAAAACCTATAAACAATTTCATCCAATCAATATATACATGCACGGACATGAAACAACACGCATCGACTTGTCAATGTAAGTTTCTGAAATACAGCGTATTTAGCTCTTATAATTTTAAAATAAATAATTATGAGAACTTTAATGTACACTTTTATTTTTACAATGTTGGTCACTTCGTTTATTTCTTGCTCTAAGGAAAGTCTTGTGGAGGATGAAACGATTTATGAAGTTGCTTCAGATGAAAATAAAGGTAGTGGTAAAGACCCACTAGAAGATTAAAAGATCGAAGCATCCGTATTATGAAATACGGATGCTTCTATTTATATTGCAATAAAAGATAAATGTGGAATAAAATCCTTTTTTTATTTTTCTTATTATTCCTAAACTGTAATCAAACTAAGAATTCACAGACCTTAATTACAAATAAAAGAGATTCCCTAATAATAAAAGGTGCTAGTTCTATATATACGTCTCAAGAAAAAAAACACTTTCTTAGTAAGGCTTTAAAAACTTCATATAAAAGAGATTCCTTATACTATAAAATATTATACTCAAAATGTAAAATACATTTCTTATTGTCTGAATTTGACAGTATGTATTTAGAAGGAAAAAAATTAACAAAAAGTAAAAACTACTTAAATCTTGGAAAATATTACCACCTTATCGCATATTATCATGAAAACAGAACGCTGAATTTAGATAGTGCTTATTATTATAATATAATTGCGAAGAACGAGTTTAGTAAGATAAATGATAATTCAAGGATAGGTAGACGTTTATTGAGAGCAGCTATCATTGAACGTCTAAAGAACGACAATATAGGGGCCAAAGAAACTTTAACCAAAGCTATTTCCTACCTAGATAAAAATAGAGATAAAAACTACATTGCCTCCTTGTATAATGAATTAGCAATAAATAATAGTGAACTTGAGAACAAAAAGATTGCTATAGATTACTATTTAAAGGCCTTGGAATTGTCATCCGAACATGAAGATGTACTCACTTATAAAAATAATCTAGCTAAAGAGTATAGTGAATTAGGTGATTTTTCCAAAGCCATTAGTATTTTCAATGAAATTCTTTCTGATTCTGCCTTAATAGAAAATCCTAAGAATTATGCCCGAGTTATTCATAATCATGCTTTTTCCAATTGGTTGGAAGGTAAGACCGGCTTTCATAAAAATATGCTAAAAGCAGTCAGTATAAGAAAAGATAGAAATGACAAGGAAGGACTCATTGGGAGCTATATAGATTTAGCTAGGTTTTACGAAAAGGCCAAAACTAAAAAGTCCATATCATATTTAGATACGGTAATTTCACTTTCTAAAGAGTTGGGAAAACCAAAGTCAGAAGTTACTGCCTTAAAATTACTTTTGAATTTGCTGCCTAAAGACATTGACTTAAAAAATAGATATATTTTTTTAAAAGACAGTATTGAAACAGAAAACCTTAAAGCAAAAACTAATTTTGCTTTTATTAAATATAATTCAGATATAACAGAAAAAAGACTTTCAAATCTTGAAAAACGAAGAGTAGAAGAAAGAGCTCAATTAGCAGAACAAAAGACTCAAAAAGTTATTTTTTTATCACTCAGTGGGTTTTTACTCCTAAGTGGAATTTCCCTGTATTTTGTTTTAGGGCAACGCCACAAAAAAGAAAAGTTCCAAGAAGTTTACAATACGGAAAAACGTATAAGTCAAGACCTTCATGACGGCCTTGCCAATGACGTTTTCGGGCTTATGACCAAAGTACAAATACAAAACAAGGGAAATGAAGACCTAATCAACCGCTTAGAAAATATTTATCAAACTACTAGGCAGATTTCCCACGAAAATGCGGCTATTAAAACCGGTATATATTTCAAAGATGAACTAAATGACCTCATCGGCAACTATCAGGATGACGGCACTACGTTACTCATTAAAGGCATAAATACCGTTTATTGGTCTCAACTAAGCGAACATAAATGCGTTATCGTACACCGTTGTATCAAAGAATTACTGGTGAACATGAAAAAGCATGCCCAAGCCAGTCTGGCCTCGTTACAATTTGAAAACAAAAAAAATGACCTAATAATTTCTTATAGCGATAATGGTATAGGTTTCGGTCCTAAAATGTCCAATGGTAAAGGTTTAATGAATACGGAAAACCGTATTCGTTCCATAGGTGGAGATCTTATCTTTGAAAACAAACAAGGTCATGGAGCCAAAGTGATCATCTCCATTCCGCTTTAAGTTATTTATCCCATGTTTAAAAAAGTATTGCTTGTAGAAGATTTGGACACGGTAGGTTATGGCATTTCCATGATGTTACAACAAGACTTGGGCATTACCGAAGTGGTCCTGGCCCAATACTGCGATGATGCTTACCTAAAGTTTCGATCTGCCTTACAAAAAAATTCACCCTTTGATCTACTAATTACAGATCTTTCCTTTCAACGTGATCATAGATTACCAAAAATCGAATCGGGCAAATCCTTGATCAAAAAATTACGTGAGAAAAATCAAGAGTTGCCCATAATTATCTGTTCCGTTGAAGAAAAACCGGATATGATAAAGCGTTTTATAAAGGTTAATCATGTATCCGCCTATGTTCTAAAAGGAAGAGATGGGCTAAAAGATCTAAAAAATGCGGTCAGGGCCGTTTTTGAAGGTAAAAAATTCCTCTCGAACAAGATTGAAAGGCTCACCCATGGAAAAAACCCTTTTGAAATTGAAGAGTACGATGTTTCCCTTTTATTATATCTTTCCAATGGACTTACCCAAGATCAAATTTCCAGTCTCTTTAACATCAAAGGTGTCTCACCGAACAGTTTGAGTTCTATCGAAAAACGCTTGAACAAATTAAAAGACATTCTACAGGCCAATAATAATGTGCAGTTGGTGGCCAATGCAAAAGATTTAGGATTAATCTGATATTCTTTTCTTTAATCCTTTACAATGAGAACATAACTTGGAAAATAAATAAGAAAAGAAGTTGATTTTTACGGGAAACCGTATTTTACTCATACACGTAATCGCTATGTTTGGTTCTATTAAAAATAGTCTAGAATCACAACAATTTGTTCGGGTATCGAGTACTAGATTTTTTTGTTGGCATACTAGAAGAAATTAATTTCTAAATGGTTGATACGATTAAGAAAACGAAACTAATTATTCTGCAAATTACCATTCTTGCCTTCGCCTTGCCCAATGCCGAAGCTCAGGGAAGAAAATTACTCCGTAAAGCCGATTTTTCTTCGGAAATAAAGGACTTTAAAAGAAGTTCCCTTCTCACCCTCATGGTGGAAACCCCAAAAAAGGAAAAATTAAGTGTCATTAAAAGTATTTTTCAACAAATTCCTATTCCGGAAAAATTCAATGACCATAGTTTGGATATTTCCTTCATACCCCTGGCGTATGAAACAAAAGATCAATCACGTATTATCCTAAAGAAGTTAAAGGAAGCCCAGATTGCAAAAAAGATGGTTGCTAAATGGTTCAATAGAACGAAGAAGGGAGCCTTCAACCTGAATTTGGTCAAAGATAGGGGACTATATAACGCAAGCTCACTAGATATACATATTGCAAAAAACACTTTGCGAGGCAATGCCATGCTGGAAGATGCAGGAGAGCATCTTATCTCCAATTCCTTTATAGTCGTAAACGATTACAAATACACCAACAAAGAGGAAGTCATGTCCAAAGGGAAGTTACTTATAAATGACATTTCTAAATTTGTTAAAACCAAAACTTCCAAACAAAAGAACACGATCGAGGTCGTGGACAAGTTCGCCAAAGGTTATATCGTAAAGGCCACCTCCTACTTGTACCGCCTTATTTGGAATCAGGAAATCGCCGCAAAATTTTACGGGGAGCTATGGGCAACCCACAAAAACTACGACAAAGCCCGGGTGAATGCTTTTAATAAAACCGATATTTTTAAACTTGAATATATCGGCAAACAGGATTCCTGGGCGGATGTACAATCTACAAAATACACTTTAAAGTCAGACAATGAATTGATCGAAAGAGCGACCATAAAGGTCACAGATGCCGCAATATCCAAATTGGAAAGAAAGTTTGAAGTGTTCCGAACAAAAACACCGCTCATTAGCATTGATCCTTTAGCCGCTGAAATTGGATCTAAAGAAGGCCTTACAAAGGGAGATAAATTTGAGGTACTGGAACAGATCTTACAGGAAGACGGTACTGTAACTTATCAAAAAATAACAGAAATCATAGTTGATCCAAATCAAATTTGGGATAATTCCTATCTTCCCGAAGAAGTTCCAAAATCAGATTTAGAGTATTCCGTTTTTAAGGGCAATTCCAAGAAATTGTATCCGGGAATGCTCCTTCGCTTTAAAAAAAACCAAAATATATTTAAATGATACACAATCTCTTAAAGAGACCAATAGTTTTATATGCGACCATTTCCATAGGTTTCATGGTCACTGCCCAAAAAAAACAAAAATTAGCCGATAAAGATACGTTTGAATGGGAATATGATATCGAATGCTATGGAGGAACCGCAAAACACGGTTTTAAACTGGTAAAAATTTGGTCCTATTCTAAAGAAAAAAGCATCGCCACCGCTCAAGCTAAAAAAAATGCCGTACACGGTATCATATTTAAAGGTTATGCCGGTGAGGGGCGTGGATGCAGGTCATCACGACCATTGATGAACCGAGAAATGACAGACAAGGAGTATAAGGATTTTTTCAAGGATTTCTTTTCAAATGATGGGAATTTTAATCGTTTTGTCACCTATGCTTCAAACCATAAAGGCGTTACAGATGTTCAAAAACTGGTAAAAAAGAAAAAAGAGAAAAGGGAAAAGTTTCACCAATACAAAATTGGCGTTGTAGTACGTGTAGCCTCAGATGAATTACGAAAACATCTAGAAAAAAAGGGTATGATCAATTCATTGGCAAAAGGTTTTTAACATGATAAATTACAATATGAGACTGGGGTTTTTATTTTTTTTAATACTATTTATTGGGCGGGCCCAAAACGCAAAAAAACCAACGTTGATGGTTGTTCCAAGTGATGCCTGGTGCATAAAAAATGGCTATGTACAGGAATATGATAATCAAGGTATCATAACCAAAGTACCGGATTATAAAAAAGCGTTACAGGAAAATACAGATTTGCTTTTAATGATCAGCAAATTAAATGGTCTTATGGCAGAAAGGCAATTTCCACTGAAAAACTTGGAAACGGTTTTAAAAGGCCTGGAAAATTCTCGTGGTCTAAATATCGTAAGGACATCCAAGGACACTGGTGCTTCAGTATCGGAATCACTGGTCGATCAAATAATCAAGACCGCAAAGGCCGACATTATCATTCAATTGACCTGGACCGTGAATAAATTAGGACCAAAGCGTTCAATAACTTATAATTTACAGGGGTTGGATTCCTATACCTACAAACAAATCGCTACCGCAGCAGCTACCGGGGCACCTTCTTTCAGTGTTGAGCTACCCGTATTGTTGGAAGAGGCCGTTTTAGAAAATATGGAGGATTTCATTTATACCTTACAGGAGCATTTTGAGGATATGTTTGCAAATGGCAGAGAGGTGACTTTGCAAATTTTAACCTGGGAAGACTGGGAAGGTAATCTCGACGATCTTTCTTTTGAAATTGAAGATTGGTTGGACGAAAAAACCGTAGAAGGCCGTTTTTCAACCACTGATGTAACGGATACTTATGCCCTGTTCGAGCAAGTACGTATGCCCTTATTCAATGAAAAAGGAAGGGCTATGGCCGCTCGGAACTTCTTTAGGGGCCTGAGCAAGAAATTGAGTAGCCCTGCCCATAATATTCCTAATAAACTTGCCACCGAAGGATTAGGAAAGGTCACTATTATTCTAGGAGGCAAATAAATAAATTGATATGAAAAAAATCTTCACCATCATAACCTTATTATCTGTATTTATAGTAAATGCACAGGACGATCACGATAATAATGACATCTTATTGGGAGCATATGTTGCAGATCAAATAGAGCATGTACCAAGCAATGCCTTAAGTTTATTAAAAACACGTATGTACCAATTGGTTACAACAAATGGAATTAGTGGCAATTTGTTTAAACCTCGCTTTTTTTTGTATCCAAAAATTGCGGTGTTGGATAAAGAAGTACTAGGTACCGCTCCTACTAGAATTATCTTAAACCTAGAGGTAACTTTATTCGTGGGGGACGTTGAAGAAGAAAAAGGGAACGTTTTCCAAACCAAGGTCGTTACACTTAAAGGAATTGGGCAAAACGAGCAAAAGGCATATATATCCGCTATAAAAAGGCTTGCCCCAAAGAATCCGAAAATCATTGCCTTTCTAGATGATACCAAAAAAGAAATAATAAACTATTATGAAGAGCATTGCGAAGAAGTAAAAAAGAAAGCGTACTCCTTAAAAGCACAAGATAAGACAGATGAAGCGGTTATCGTTCTTGCCAATATTCCCATTTCGACCAAATGTTATTCAAAAAATGAAAAAGATATTGGAAAATTCTATCAAAAAGTATTAGATCAAAAATGTAGAAAAAGCCTAAACGAGGCCAGAGCTGCCTGGTATACCAATCAATCTATGGAGGGAGCGGAAAAAGCCGGTACAATTTTAGCAGAAATTGAACCAAGGGCTTGGTGCAAAGATCAGTTAAAATCACTTTATGATGAGATTGCAGAAGGAGTAAGAGAAATAGGGGGCAAAGAATGGGAATTAGTACTCAAACAAGCAGATGCAGAAATAGAAAGTACTGGATTTTCACGTGAGCTTATCTTAGAATACATTAAAAATCAACCAAGAAAGACCGTTAGATACAACATAAGCCGTTGGTATTGAATTCGACTAAACTGCCTTATGTTCTCGTTATGGTTATACCTAAAAATACCTCACCTTAGAGCTACCCGTACAATCACAATTTCTTGTGAGAAGGTTTCCGGGAAATTCTTTTATACCAAAATCAAGCACCTCGATCTGTGCCTTACCAAGACCTTAAAATTGATTTAAATTTTGCAAGAACC
Organism: Maribacter spongiae; assembly: GCF_047345125.1. NCBI lineage: Bacteria > Pseudomonadati > Bacteroidota > Flavobacteriia > Flavobacteriales > Flavobacteriaceae > Maribacter > Maribacter spongiae. Next base: position 20,730 of record NZ_JBLFEQ010000006.1, read on the forward strand.
ATATATCGTTTTTAACTAACACTTTACCGAAAACCCCCGGGAATTCCCAGTACATACGGTTAACCGTAAAAAATATCCCAAAGGTTCAATTAGGTTTGAGAATTCTAACTAAAACCAATTGAACATGAAAAAAATCATACTTCTATTATCCCTTTCGCTTACGAGTTTTTTAAGCTGTTCCAAAGCTAATGATACTTTGGATGCCTTTGATAGTGCAGGGTGCATCAGTACCCTCGTTAGGTTAAGCAATAATGACGACGATCTCAGCTGTTCCGAATTGAATCGAGAGTTGGATAAACTGGAAAGGGACTGTAGCCGATTTCTAGACGAGGACAGTAGAGCAAGTATAGCTGTCATCAAAGCATTATGCCAAGACAATTAGATTATTTAAGACAATACATAAAACCAAACTGAAAAATGAAAAAATTTACGTCGATAATTGTCCTGTTTTTGGGGTTTTTACCAATTGTTAACGCCCAAAACATCATTACCGTTGACAATTCAACCGGTGCCAACGCACAGTTTAGCGATTTACAGAGTGCTGTTTCATCTGCATCCGATGGGGATATTATTTATATACATGCCTCTGTAACCAATTACGGGAATATCACAGTAGACAAACCCTTAACACTTATAGGGTTTTCACATAGTGCCGCCGATAAAAAAACCTTGATAACGGATATTGTTCTCGGTGAAAATGCTTCTAACAGTAAATTCAGTGGGTTGCATTTAACGGATGATTTTTTGGTTCAAAACCTTAATACCACACTAACGAATATTACCATAGAGAACTGTATAATTGATAGTGTAATACTATTTAATGATGCCGGGGCCAATAATGTAATCATAAGAGGAAATATAATTGGACAAATCGGTTCTACGGTATTCGGTACATCTGCAAACAACTATAGTAACACCATAATAACAAATAATATAATTACAACTAGAATAGGTGTAAAGAACCATCAATCCGTAACCATTAAAAATAACCTTTTCCTACAGCCTGTAACTGTTGGGGTTATATTCAACACAGGAAATGCCAGCGGTAGCATTTCCGTAGAAAACAATATTTTATATTATTCTATAGCCAGTACACCAAACCCTAATAGTACTGGAGTTATTTTTGAAAATTGCCTCTCTTATAATCGTTCTTCGGGCAATGTAACCACCTTAATGGGCAGCGATAATTTAGACAATCAAAACCCTCTTTTCATAGAAGACAATGACAATATTATATTCGAATCGACCATTGACAATTATAATCTCCAGACCAACTCCCCAGCAATCAGTGCAGGAGTAAATGGTGAAGACTTGGGTCTTTTTGATGACAGCAGCTTTACCTTCAATAATTTTGGTTTTACCAACGGCATACCCACCATAAAAATTGAAGCCATTAGTACTACCGTTGCACCAGACGAAGATTTAAATGTAATCATCAGTACTACCAATCATTAAAATAATGAGGAATATACTACTAATAGCCATGGTGCTATTGGGCAATTGTGCCATTGCCCAAAACATCAATGCTATCGAATATTTTTTTGATACGGATCCGGGTATTGACAATGGAACATTATTGACCTTAACGGGCAATACCAGTTCACTAACGCAAACTTTTTCTATCCCGACAACAGGGTTAGATGATGGTTTTCATAGTCTTTATGTAAGATCAAAAACGACAAACGGGGAATGGAGCCTCTACGATAGAACGGCTTTTCTTATACGCTCTTTTTCCGATATCGCTCAACCATTAAACGGAGCGGAATACTTTTTTGATACGGATCCAGGAGCAGGTAATGGTACTGCCATAGCCCTAGATTCCAATACAGGAAATTTAACCCAAACTTTGGCCGTACCCATAACTGGATTAGCCAAGGGATTTCATAGTTTTTATATAAGAGCAAAAAACACGAAAAACCTATGGAGCCTCTATGACCGCATCATATTCTTCATCGATTCTTTTGTTGATGAAGAAGAACCCCTTATTTCAGCAGAGTATTTTTATGACACGGATCCCGGGGCCGGCAATGGCACTACAATTGCCCTGGATACCAACACAGGAAAGGTAAATCAGTCCATACTTCTTCCAACCAACAGCTTGGCCAATGGTATTCATACGGTTTATATCCGAGTACGGACACAAGGTGGTAACTGGAGTTTATATGACCATAAAAGCTTTACGGTTTCAACAGCTACGATAGACAATTCCGTAACACTAAATGATGTTACCCTTACCGCAACTTTTAATGATACCGGCACAATGTACCAATGGTTGGATTGTTCGAATGGCGGTACGATCATTGAAAATGCGACAGATAGAAGTTTCACACCCCTGATAAGTGGCAACTATGCCGTTAGTATTACATTTGACGCCCAAACGGTACTTTCAGAATGTATCCAGATAGACGTACAGGACAATCCGGATGATGGGGACAACGATGGTATTTTGAATGCCGAAGACAATTGTCCCCTAACGGCCAATACCGATCAAACGGATACTGATAATGACGGTATCGGGGATGTTTGTGATGATGATATGGATAACGATGGCGTTCCAGATGCCCTTGATGCCTGTAACGATACTCCCCCAAATGCCATAGTGGATTTTAATGGCTGTGAAATATTCTCATTGCCGGCCAATAATTTCACGATCAAATCCATCGGGGAATCCTGCATCTCCAGCAATAATGGCAGCATAGAAATTGAAGTCGCCATCAATTTGAATTATACCGCTTCATTGACCAATGAAATAAATACATTAACGGCCAGCTTCACGGCCAATACCATCTTTACAGATTTACGGGCGGGAGATTATACCCTTTGTATTGAAGTCGAGGGGCAGACCGATTTCGAAAGGTGCTTTGACATTATCATTTCCGAACCGGAATCCCTTTCAGTGAGTTCAAAAATTGATATTACCAATAGTAAGCTCACATTAAATCTCTCCGGTGGAAAATTGTATACCATTCAATTGAACGATGCGGTTTATACTACTTTGGACAGCGAGATAATACTTCCTTTAGACAAAGTCGAAAACACCCTATCCGTAAGGGCCGACAAGGATTGTCAAGGCATTTATGAGAAAACCATTGTACAGAGCTCGGAAATATTTATTTACCCCAATCCTGTGTCTAATGGCGAACTCACTATTTATCTGGGCTCTTCCGATGAATTTAAAAGGGTTGAAACTTCATTATATAATGTAAACGGGACAAAAGTGTTAGATAAGGTTGCCGAACCTAATAACGGTTATATTCTTCTGAATATGGATGGATTATCGAAAGGAACATATTTATTGAACATTAAGACCAAAAAGTCCTTGTTGAATTATAAAATAATTAAAAGATGAAAATAAATCATATACCATACCTCATACTTTTAAGTTTTCCTTTTCTCACCGGCTGCAGCAAAAGTTCCGACAACGCGGGAGAAATCCCTGATCCCGACCCTATAGCCGCCCCTTCGGCATCAACACTGGTTTTTCCCGAAGACAATACAGAATGTAATGAGGGAACGGTTATCAACGACACGGAAAGCAAGGTAGCCTTTAAATGGAACGCCTCCCAGAACACGGATAGTTATTCGGTAAACCTCACCAATTTAACTACCGGGGCAAAATCCGTGACCACTTCCCAGACCAACGAAATCGATATTACCATTCTAAGGGGAACACCCTATGAATGGTCCGTAACCTCACAAGCCAATGGAACCACTGAAACAGCTTCTAGTACCATTTGGAAGTTTTATAACCAAGGGCCGGGAATAGAAAGTTATGCTCCTTTTCCCGCGGATGCAATAAGTCCTGCAAGAGGCGCCACTATTACATCAACAAATAGTGTTGTTGCTCTAGAATGGAATGGAAGTGATGTTGATAATGATATTGTTGAATATGAAGTGTTTTTTGGAACGGATCCTGCCGCTGAAACACCAATCGGGACTACGGAAAATACCGACTTTGCTGATATTTCGATTAGTCTGGATTCCTTTTATTATTGGAAAATAATTACCACGGATAGCAAAGGCAATACATCTACTTCCGATATTTTTGAATTTAAAGTACAGTAAATAAACCCATATAAAAATTACAATAAGTTAAAACTAATACAATGAAAAAAACAATTATCCATTTGACGATCATTTCATTATCAATGATACATTTCGCTTCGGCCCAAGAATTCAATATCGGTACCAATGTCATTAACGGAGGCATTGGGCTAGGAGGATCTTATGGCAGCTACACCACTTCATCTCAAAGTCTCGGGTTAAGTGCCAGTTTTGAAAGGGGCGTTTGGGAAGTCCCCGGTCCGGGCGTAGTAAGCCTCGGCGGATTTCTTGGATACAAGACCTACAATTATGACTATTTTGGAGGTAATGATAAATGGACGTACACCGTAATAGGTGTTCGTGGTGTCTATCATTATAACGGTTTTGATATTGAGAACCTGGATCTCTATGGAGGGGCCATGATCTCTTACCGCATTTTATCCTATAACGGAACCAGTGGAAACTTCGGCAGCAGACCGGGAGCGACAGGTTTTGTTGGTGCCCGATGGTTTTTTGCCGACAATCTTGCCGTATTTGCCGAAGGCGGTTATGGTTTTGCTTATTTGACTCTTGGAATATCCTTTAGGATCTGATTACATAAAACCTGTTGTGGATCAACAGGCTTTAACATAGTTTGAGTTGTTAGTTTTAGTTAATGAAAATCCGTCATCTTCAGGTGGCGGATTTTAATATTTTCCTTGGTTTCAGGGTTTTTGTTTTTAATAAGGATGTTCAGGAATAAATCGAGTTTTTCAATTGGTCCGGTCTAATTTTATTTTGGCCACAATCTTTTCCACAGGTTTCCGATCCGGTTTTGGATTGCTCCTTGATCAGGGTCTTTTGCTGTAATTTTTATGATGATTTTCTACTGATCGAACTTACTCGTTACAAGAATCCTTAAATCCGCATCATGCATAGATGCCAAAAAATATCCATAAGATCCATTGATCCTAGTATAAGCCTTCATCCAACGTTTCGCATATAATACAAAAATTATACCGAAAGGGTAAAGTGCAACGAAGAGCGTTTATAATTCATTACTTCTGAATTTCCTATCTTGATTTCTTAATCGGAAAACCTTCTCCCAATTTTATGACGAAACCATACACCAATAGTTATTGATATACTTTTACCCAATCTATGATCATATTTACCGGGAGTTGTTCAATATCCACTTCCCCCACCCACGAGCCTCCAAGTTGTTGGTCTATCAATACATAAAAAGGTTGATCAAAAGGCCATTGTGAAGGATCAACGCCTTCTATTCTGGGATAGGTGAACGTAGCTTTTCCATTTAAGGTATACACCAATTTATCCGGATACCATTCAAGTCCGTAGGTATTAAATTCTTCGGGGTCTACAGAAACAGTCCCATAGTATTGTGGATTGTCTTTTTGTTTAAGTTTTACCGTATAGTACGAGTGGGTAGTCTGGTAGATTATTTTATCAAAATTAAGATGTTCCATAATATCTATTTCCCCATTGGCGGGCCAACCTACTTCGGCTTTATTCATGCCCAACATCCATATGGCCGGCCAAGCCCCTTGTGAGGATTCAAGCCTGGCACGAACCTCTATTCGTCCATATTGAAAAGCAAATTTTCCCTTGGTATAAATACCTCCCGTAAGATAAGGTCTTGAATCGGTAAGAGTATCGGTATTTTTGATACCGATCAGATAGAGTTTTCCGTCTTTCCAATCAAAACAACGATTATCCTTATCTGTCATCTGATCGTTCCAATCGGATGTTCCTTGGGGGATTTTTGTCCATTTATCGGCATCCAGCAGGGGAGTGTCAAAATAATCTTCCCATACTATTTTCCAATCCTTATTGTTCCTATGTTCTTTTTGTATATGGATATAGGAACTGGTGTTCACCGATCGAACGGACCTACATCCAATATTTAAGAAGACCATACTAAGGAGTGTGATGGGGAAGTACTTTTTCATTTCATGTATTTTATAGTGTGCCCACTGCAATTTACGGTATTCTACACCTTCCCCTTGAGTCAAGAGGAATTGAGTGCCCAAAAAGACACAAAACCGTTAATTTCTGCCCGTCCGGCAAGCGGGTTCGCTCCATCTCAAAAAAAATTTAAATGAGTTCATTAAGAATGAAGTTCTTTTTGTAATACCTTGAAGCAAATTTGTTTCAAGCCCATGCCCGATTATAAAAAACGAAATATATCCGTAACCGGTGAAATAAAATTTACGGGAATATCACAGTCAAAACCCAGTGTACATGCGGCCGGACTACTTGGGGTAAAAGTAGCATTAAAGCATGTATTCAAGGAAATGGGGGTTCTAAAATCTTTTTCCACTTTGGCCCGTATGAACCAAAAAGAAGGTTTTGATTGCCCGGGATGTGCATGGCCCGACCCGGATAAACCTTCCCAATTGGGCGAATATTGCGAAAACGGGGCAAAAGCCCTTGCAGAAGAAGCTACCCATCACACTCTAGGCAAGGATTTCTTTAGGAAGCATAGTGTTGAGGAGCTTTCAAGATGGTCGGATTATCAGATCGGGAAAAGTGGCCGACTGGTAGAACCCATGGTTCTCAGGCCCGATAGCGTTCATTACGAACCCATTTCCTGGAAAGAGGCTTTCCGATTAATAGCAACGGAACTAAAAGCAATGAAGCATCCTGATCAGGGTGTTTTTTATACTTCGGGCAGGTCCAGCAATGAAGCGGCTTTCCTCTATGGTCTGTTTGTCAGGGCCCTGGGAACGAACAATATGCCGGATTGCTCCAATATGTGCCATGAAAGTAGTGGTGTAGCTTTATCCGAGACCCTGGGTATCGGAAAGGGATCGGTCAAATTGGATGATTTTGAAAAAGCGGAAGTCATTATGGTCCTGGGCCAAAATCCCGGGACCAATCACCCCAGAATGTTGTCCGCCCTACAAAAATGCAAAGAAAATGGAGGTAAAATAATCACCATAAATCCTTTGAAGGAAACGGGCTTGGTCCATTTTAAAAATCCACAGCAAATAAAAGGGATTACCCAAGGCACTTCATTGACCGATATTTATTTGCAGGTCAAAATAAATCAGGATGTCGCCCTATTAAAACTCATCATGAAAAAATTGGCGGCCTTGGATATCCAGAACAAGGAGGTATTCGATCATGAATTCATCCAAGAATATACCAATGGCCATAACAATCTGCTAAAGGACCTGGATAATTATTCAGAAATGGAACTTTTGGAACTATGCGGTATTGAAGAGGCAAAAATTAATGAAGCCGTTGAATTACTCTCCAAAAAAAATAAAATTATTATATGTTGGGCCATGGGGTTGACGCAACATAAAAATGGCGTGGACAACATTAAGGAATGTGTCAACCTTTTGCTCCTCAAGGGCAGTATGGGAAAACCCGGTGCCGGCACCTGTCCCGTTAGGGGGCATAGCAATGTCCAGGGGGACCGTACTATGGGCATCATGCACCATGTATCCAAAGAATTGAACAACGCTATTGAAAAAGTATTTGGCTTTGCCCCGCCGTCCAGGACAGGATTGGATACCGTACATGGCCTAAGGGCGATGTATGAAAACAAGATCAAAGTCTTTATGGCCCTGGGCGGGAATTTTGTATCCGCCGTATCTGATACCTACTATGCGACCGCTGCATTACAAAACTGCGACCTGACCGTTCAAATCAGTACAAAACTAAACAGGAGTCATTTGATTACCGGGAAAACCGCTTTGATCCTTCCCACATTAGGAAGGTCCGAAAAAGACACTAAAAATGGAAAAGACCGGTATCTTACCGTGGAAAATAGCATGGGGAAGGTTCACCGCACCAAAGGCGTTCTCCATTCCAAATCCGGTAATCTTAAAAGCGAGCCCGAGATTATATCCGGTATTGCCCATGCCTATTTTAACGGAAAACATCCCGTTCCCTGGAAGGCCATGGGTATGGATTATGATTTGATCCGTCAAAAAATTTCGGAAACCATCAACGGATTTGAAAATATGGACGAAAGATCCAAAGGTTCTGGTTTCTACCTGCCCAATAATATACGTAAGCTCGATTTCAGCAAACTGCCCAACGGCAAAGCCCAATTCAGCATCTGTAAAACAGCGGATCACAACATACCAAATGATGGATTCCTATTAATGACCATACGTTCCCACGACCAGTTCAATACGACCATTTATGGTCTCAACGATCGTTATCGTGGTGTATATAATGAAAGAAGGGTCGTTTTTATCAACCCAACGGATATGGAAAAGCAAGGCTTGCAAAAATTAGAAGCGGTCGATCTGATCAGTAATTATGATGGCAAAGAAAGAAGGGCCTCCCGGTTTCTGATCGTTCCCTATAACATTCCCCAGGGCAACTTGGCGGCCTATTTTCCCGAAACCAATGTACTGGTACCCCACGATCATTTTGCGGATAAAAGTCATACGCCCATTAGTAAATCCGTTATTGTACGGATAGCGAAAAACAAAACGGTCAAAAATTGACTTAACTTTAAGCTTGGTTAATCATTAAATCATTTTTGGTTGTACTGCATTGTTGATATAGAAACTACGGGCAACGGTATTAAGGGAAACCGGATTACCGAAATTTCCATTTTTAAATACGACGGCCATGAAGTGGTAGACGAGTTTACCACGCTCGTGAACCCAGATTGCGAAATTCCTTTTTTCATAACCGGCTTAACGGGCATTGACAATGATATGGTCAGGAACGCCCCTAAATTGGAAGCTATTGCCCAAAAAATTTTAGAAATTACCAAGGATACGGTATTTGTGGCCCATAGCGTTAATTTTGATTATAATGTCATTAAAAACGAACTCCGACAAATAGGGCTCGACTTTATCCGAAAGAAACTTTGTACCGTACGATTATCCCGAAAACTACTGCCCGGTTACCGATCTTATAGTTTGGGCAAACTATGTTCCGCCATCGGTATTCCCTTAACGGATAGACATAGGGCCCGTGGAGATGCACAGGCCACTACCCTGCTCTTTCATAAACTATTAAGATCGGAAGGTGCACCAGAAGTATTTAAGCAATTCTTGAATGCTCGGTCACAAGAAGCTACCTTACCACCCTCCCTGCACAAATCGGAATTTGAAAAATTGCCTTCCACACCTGGGGTTTACTACTTTAAAGACAATAACGGAACTATTATTTACGTGGGTAAGGCCATTAACATAAAGAAACGGGTTTTGGGTCATTTTTACGATAAATCCAACAAAGAGGTAAAACTTTGCGCAGAGACGGGTTTTTTGGATTTTGAAGAGACGGGAAACGAGCTCATAGCACTGCTCCGGGAATCCAGTGAAATAAAACAACACCATCCAAAATACAATCGTGCCCAAAAAAGGAACGTATCACGATATGGAATATTCAATTATGAGGACAGAAACGGAATTATACATCTGACCTACGGCAAGTTAAAAACGGCACCCAAAGTATTGGCCATTTTTTATAGTCCATCCGAATGCCGCACATTTTTGGAAGTATTGTGCGAAAAATATGGACTTTGCCCCAAGTACTGTCACCTACAGGAAAATGTTGCCTCCTGCTCCCACTATAGGATAAAACCATGTATCGGTATTTGCTCGGATAGCATACATCTTAAGGAATACAATGCCAGAGTGGTAAAAGCCATGGAATCTATAAGTTTACAAAGTCTGGATTATATCATAAAAACCAAGGGCAGAACACCAGAAGAGGAAAGCTTTGTTATGGTAGAGGCAAATAGGTACATAGGGTACGGATTCGTTCCCAAGGAATTCGATTTTAAAAACACCCCCGATCTGGGAAATTTTCTAATTCGACAAAAAAACACATTGGAAACACAGCGTATTGTAGAAAGTTATACGAGGAAGAATCCAAATACCGTTATTGAAACCGATAAAAAGGACTTAAGACTTGCTTCATTTTAATCGCTTATCTTTCCCTTAAACCTGCAAGACGGCTATTCAGTCTATAATGTGGAGGGACAAACATAATCGGTAGTTTTTACACCTTCTTCTTTCAATGCACCAAAACCTCCGGCCACATCGATTAAATTATGTATCCCCCTACTTTTTAAGATAGATGCCGCTATCATGGACCGGTATCCTCCCGCACAATGCAAAAAGAAAGGCTTTCCCGAAGGAAATTCCGAAAGATGGTCATTGAGGTTGCTTAAAGGGGTATGTATGGCATTCTCAACATGTTCGGAAATAAACTCCCCTTCTTTACGTACATCAAAAACGGGTATTCCTTCCTGGGACAATTGCTTTTTTACCGTAGCTGCTGGTCTTGAATCAACTTCATCTATTTCTTTTCCGGCCGCCTCCCAGGCATCCAAACCACCTTTTAGGTATCCTATGGTCCCATCAAAACCTACTCTGGATAAGCGTGTAATGGTCTCTTCTTCCTTCCCTTCCGGAATTACCAAAAGTAAGGGTTGTTCCGTATCCGCGATAAGTGCTCCTACCCAGGGGGCAAAATCGCCGTTCAATCCTATGAAAATAGATCTGGGAATATGGGATTTTATAAATTCGTTCTGATGTCTTACATCTAAAACCAGTGCTTCTGAGGAGTTTGCGGTACGTTCAAATTCTTCAGGTGCCAAAGCACGTGTTCCCCTATCCAATACTTTGTCTATATCCTCATACCCCTCTTTGTTCATTTTTACGTTTAAAGGGAAGTATTTTGGAGGGGGCAATAGTCCGTCCGTAACCTCTTTAACAAATTCATCCTTTGTCATATTGGCCCGCAAGGCGTAATTTACTTTTTTCTGATTGCCCAATGTATCCACCGTTTCCTTCATCATATTCTTTCCACAGGCAGAACCGGCACCATGGGCGGGATACACGATAATATCATCCGCAAGAGGCATTATCTTGGTCCGCAAGCTATCGTATAAGGTTTCCGCCAATTGTTCCTGTGTTAAATGAGCCGCTTTTTGCGCCAGGTCCGGACGGCCTACATCTCCTAAAAACAAAGTATCCCCAGAAAAGATAGCATGGTCTTTTCCGTTTTCGTCCCTTAAAAGATAGGTTGTGCTTTCCATGGTATGACCCGGTGTGTGCAACACTTTTAAAGTAACCTTTCCCAACCTGAATTCCTGCCCATCTTCGGCAATAATGGCATCAAATGATGGATTTGCCGTAGGCCCATAAACTATTGGTGCCCCGGTTTCTTTGGAAAGTGTTACATGGCCACTTACAAAATCCGCATGAAAATGGGTCTCAAAAATATACTTGATCTTGGCGTTATCCGCACCGGCCCTTTTTATATAGGGCGATACTTCCCTCAAGGGATCAATAATAGCAACTTCTCCTTCGCTTTCAATATAATAGGCACCCTGTGCCAAACATCCGGTGTAAATCTGCTCTATTTTCATTATAATTTCATTTTCATTCCTATGGAAGTGGAATTCTTTTAACAATCATTTTAAAATTTTCAATAGCCCTTAAGGTCATTCCGATAATTCAGTTACAAAAATAACTGGTTTTATGGCACTATAAATATGACATCAGTCATTCTTTTTATTATTCTCATAGGCTATTCGCGAACCGATGGCAGAAACATTATTGGGGTCGTCAAAAAACGCTACCGCTTCCTTGGTCTTCACGAACAGGTATTCCATTTGTAGCGCATTAATGATTCCACTGTTAAAGATAATGTCCCTTGTAGGCCCAATGGCACCTGCAATATAAAATCGAAGCCCCCTTTTATGAGCTTCATGAATTACATTGATCAACATCTGGGCCCCGCTGGCATCAATATAACTTATGGCCTCCGCATTTAAGACAATTCCTTTTAGTCCGTCTCCTTTGGCTTGAATGTGTTTTGTTAATTCCCGCTTAAAAAATGAGGCGTTCCCAAAATATATTTGGGAGTCAAAACGAACAATGAGCAAATCTTTACGTACGATAACCTCATCCCCAAATCTATTGACGTTCTTGTAATAGTCGGAATTTTTGATATTTCCCAACACGGCAAAATGTGGATTGGAAGTACGATAGACCAGTAACAACAAAGAAGCCAATACACCTACCAGAATACCCTGGGTAATCCCCATGAACAAGGTAATTAAAAATGTTATCAGCAATACTATAAATTCATCCCTTCTGGTATCCCATAAGTTTTTGGCATAGGTAAAATCAATAAGGCCAAAAACGGAAACCATAATAATACTCGCCAGAACGGCATTGGGCAGATATTGAAACAAAGGAGTTAGGAACAACAACGTTAACACGACCAGGACCACGCTAAAAATGGACGCCAAATTGGTTTTCGCCCCGGACTCATGATTAATGGCCGATCTGGAAAAACTGGCAGTTACGGGATAGGCCTGAAAAAAGGAACCCAGTATATTGGATGTTCCCAAAGCAAGTAGTTCCTGATTGGGCCTTATGGTCTCTTCTTTGCTTTTTTCTTCCAAGGTCTTACCAATGGATATGGCCTCTAAATAACCTACCAATGCCAATGCCAAAGCTATTGGCCCCAATTTCTTTATATCGTCCATATTCAAATGGGGCAAAGTAAAAGTTGGGAAACCGCTGGGAACTTCTCCGACAAGTCGAATATTTTGTTCATCGAGCCCAAAAAGATATACGCCCAGAATCCCCAGGATCACTATGATCAATATGCCCGGAATATTCTTGTTCCATTTTTTGAAACCCACCAAAAGCATTATGCCCATAATTCCAGTAGCTAAATCAATAAGGCTGGTATCCCCAACTTTATCCAGAACATTAATGATAAGCTCATGAAAGCGATTACTCCCTATTACAGAAGTTCCCAATAAATGTTTTAATTGACTCATTATAATGATAAGGGCGGCGGCAGAAGTAAAACCGCTAATAACGGGCTTGGACAGGAAATTGACCAAAAACCCCATCCGAAAAGAGCCCAGTACAAATTGGATGCCCCCCACCATGAACGTTAATACCGCAACCAGGGCTATATAATTTTCCAATCCCGTAATGGTTAAAGTAGCTAAACCTGCAGCAACAAGTAACGAATCCATGGCTACCGGCCCTATCCCAATTTTTCTGGACGTACCCAACAAAGCGTAAATTAAAACGGGGAAAAGAGATGCATAAAGGCCGTACACCGGTGGTAGCCCTGCGACCATGGCATATGCCATTCCTTGCGGTACCAAAACGATACCAACGATGATACCTGCAATTAAATCCTTTGGGAGGTATGCTTTCTTATAAATGGACAGCCAATCTAAAAAAGGTAAAAATTGTCGCACAGGGCAAAGTTATCAATAATCAATGTAAATGAAGTTCAAACTTCCATGAAACGGTATTCGTCATAAAAGTACATTGAGGGCCAAGGCTTTATTTATCCAAAAATCAAGATCGTCCTCCGCATCAAAGCCATTGGAATCTATAAAAAGAAAACCTCTCATGGGCTTACCGGTAAAATCCATTTTTTTACTTCCCTCTTTTTGCAGCAGCTCTTGATAATCCAATTTACCCACACGGACCATAAGCCGATCCTGTCCTGTCTCTTTATCGATATCCACACCGACACACATTTTGCCGTTGCACATAAATATGAGTCCGCCCATCATTTTCTTCTCTTCTATGAATCCGTTCCCGTGCAGACGATGACGAACCCGTTCCGCTAAGTATTCACTATAGGCCATTTTTAAATCTTGATCAGGTCTTAATCGTTCAATTTTCCCAAAAACACATTGACTTTAGGGTTGATGGGGTTTCCGGCAGCCCTACGTAAAACTACGACCTGACCGGTATGCCATATAGCATCCTCAATGGGACCATTGATCTGGTTCCAAAAAGGAAATTCAGAAGTTCCCTGGGGTCTCTTAAAAATGATTTTATGCTCGCTCAGGTCTTCGGTCCTCAAAAATAATCCGCTGGCTACCTTGAAATTGTCTAACGTAGCGGCTATTTTTTCATCAAAGGTCATTCCCTCCCTTTTTTTAGTAGTGCCCGAAGGCTGTTTTTTCGCCGTACTTACAATGGTCCCGGAGAGTCCATAGATATGGTCCAGGGTTTGGGCCAGGGTGCGGCCATCTTTACTGGGCCTGTAGTTTAAGTCGTCTTCCGTTAATCCTTGTACGGCCCAATAGTATCTAAATCCCAATCCGTCTATCATTCTGGAGATTACGGTTCCCGGGGTAAACGTTTCGGGAGCATTCGGGATTGCTGCATAATAATCCGATTCCGAGGTATTTTCTTGTGCAAACATGGTCATGTGTGTTAGGATCAGTATTCCAAAAATCAATTTTTTCATCTAAATATATTTATTGTGGTGTTAAAACGACCTGAAAGGTATTATTATCGTCGTTAAGTTTTTCAAAACCATTGTGTAAATTCTCTTGTGCCACTGTATAGGGGTAAAAGGTGATAGGTTCTATACAGACCATGTTCGGGACTTCCGTCCATAGCATAAAATGACCAAAGCCTTCTGTAGAAATTTTCAAGTCTTTCTTATCTTTTAGGACAATAACATTATGATCGGGAATCTGCATGGCCCTATGGCCAACGGCCATTACCTGGGGAATGGAAATTTCCCTTTCCTTAACACTGACCTTAGCATCTTGAGCGTGCAACTTAAAAGCGGGATGATAGCCCAGCATAAAGGGCATGTCCATCCCCGCATTAATTTCAAACGTTATTTCCAGTCCTTCTTCCTTTAACTCGAACATTTTGGAAAACTCAAAATCATAGGGCCAGAATAACGCTTCCGCGGTAGATTTATCCGGGTACTTGGAATTGGTAACCGGTGTATCTTTGGTATATTTTTTACGGAATACGGCTTTGGTCCCGGTTTGTTCTACCAAATGATATTCCATTTCCCTCAACAGGCCGTGTTGGTCCTGTACAGCTTTGCCCTTAGGGGTCTGCACCCTGAAATCGGCATTATTCGTCGGGCCTATTACGGGAAACATCTCCGTATCCGAACTTCGCCATCCGGGGCTTCCTTTTTGGTGAATAAATTCATGGCCGTCTACTTGATAGCCCACCAATTCACCGGCATCTACTTTTACCTTTTGATTTTTAAACTCTAATTGTATCATCCTAAAAATTAATTTGATCGATCGCTGCAACCGTTAATTCTTTCATTTAAACTATAAAAATCCGTTTTCCCATCATTATTCAAACCGAACGGCCTTAACCGGCGTAATTTTAGTAATGATATAGGAAGGCAACAATAGCATTAAAAGACATAGTACCAAGACCCCAAGGTTCAACACGATAATAGTCATAAGATCAATGTGCACGGGGATGTATTCTATATAATATTCTTTGGGATTGGGAAATTTGAACAATCTAAACTTATCCTGTACAAATATCAGCCCCAGACCAATGGCATTGCCCCATAACAATCCTAAGCTTATTAGATAGGTCGCATTGTACAAAAATACCTTGCGAATGCTCCAATTGGCCATACCCAAAGCCTTTAAAACACCGATCATAGGGGTACGCTCCAGAATAAGCACCAATAGCGCCGTGATCATATTGATCCCACCCACAATAATCATTATCCCGATAATCAGGTTGGTATTAAAATCGAACAAACCTATCCAATCGAATATATTCCGATATTTATCCTTAATGGAACGCGTATCCAAGGTAGAAACCGTTTTTCCAAAAATTTCCGTGCTTTTCGCATCTATATCATCAAAGCTTTTCAAAAAAACCTCAAAATTGCCCACCTCGTCTTCTTTCCATTTATTCATACGCTGAATATGGCGAATATCAATAAAAATATATTGCCCGTCTATCTCCTCAAAGCCGCTATTGTAAATACCGCTGACCGTAAATTTTCGTTGATTGGGAATTTTGTCGGTATCGTCATCCCTAAGAAAAAAAGTAAAAAACCCATCCCCTACCGAGAGTTGTAGTCGGCTTGCCAAAATACTGGAAATCAACACTTCTGAATTCAGTCCATTCGAATAGTCCGGGAGTTTCCCTTCTACTAAAAACTCTTCTAAAACAGGCCAATTATAATCCTGTCCTACGCCTTTGGCAATAACTCCCTCAAAGGTTTCCGCCGTTCGGATAATGCCCGCCTTGGCGGCCACCGCCTGCACGTGAACAATATCTTCGATATTGGTAAACTCCGGATAAAATTCCTGATTCTTGGAAACCGGGGCAATAGAGACCTCGGAATTGTTATTATCGTAATTATAGATTTGAACATGCCCGTTAAAAGCGGCTACCTTTTCCCTGATCTTATGTTTAAGTCCTACCCCCGTCGCAATGGCGATCAACATCATTAGAATACCCAAGGCAATAGCGGCAATCGCTATTTTTATTATTGGTGCGGAAATACTAATTTTATGCTCCTTACCCGTTATTAGCCGTTTGGCAATAAAATATTCTAGGTTCAAATGATGTTCTTTTTATTCAATTTCAAAAGTACAGTTTTATTATGGTTTCTGGTATTGGCTTCCTGCGGAAACCCAACACGAAAAATCGGTACAATTCCCGAAAATATGGTTTCGGCAAAAGCAAAGGATTCTATTTTAAAACCGGTGACCGCCGCCAACCGAACAGCACTGTATTTACCACTATTAAAAGATAAGGATATAGGCATGGTCGCCAACCAGACAAGCGTTATTTTTAAAAATTCGGAATACGAAATACAGGGTGCGGATCCTGAAATAAAAAAAGAAATCAACTATACCCATTCAGTAGATTCCTTACTCTCTTTGGGAATACGAATTAAAAAGGTCTTTGCTCCCGAACACGGTTTTCGTGGTAAAGCCGATGCCGGGGAAAAAATAAAAGATGGGACGGACATCAAAACCGGGCTTCCCATTATCTCGCTTTATGGCAAAAATCGAAAACCGACCCAAGATCAATTAACGAATCTTGATGTAGTCCTGTTCGACATTCAGGATGTAGGGGTACGCTTTTATACATATATTGCGACCCTACAATTGGTCATGGAAGCCTGTGCCGAAAAAAGAATCCCCATAATTGTTTTGGACCGGCCCAATCCTAATGCCCATTATGTAGATGGCCCGACCATGGAAACCGAACATACTGGATTTTTAGGAATGACCGAAATCCCATTGGTCTATGGAATGACCATTGGGGAATATGCCCAAATGATCAACGAGGAAGGTTGGTTGAAAAACTCTTACAAAGCCGACCTGACCATAATTCCACTTAAAAATTGGACGTACAGCACGGAATATTCCCTTCCCATACGCCCCTCTCCCAATCTACCCAATGATATTGCCATAAACCTATACCCCAGCTTAGGATTGTTTGAAGGCACTACTATTAATGCCGGTCGTGGTACCGAGTTCCAGTTCCAAAGGTATGGTGCTTCATTTTTGGATAGCACTGCCTATACATTCAGCTATGTACCAAAACCCAATTTCGGGTCCAAGCACCCCAAGGAAGAGGATAAGACATGCTATGGCCAAAATCTTTCCGAAATCCCAAAAATGAATACCGTTTCCCTGGAATGGATAATAGATGCCTATCAAAACTGTACGGATAAAACCCGATTTTTTAATACCAAAGGTTTTACCAAACATGCTGGGACCGAAAAATTACAGAAACAAATAGAAGCCGGACTTTCAGAAACTGAAATAAAGCAAACCTGGCAAAAAGATCTGGAAGGGTTTAAAAAGGTACGGGCAAAATACTTAAGGTATCATAATCCTTAAAATGGAGTACAGTTAAGAATCGTTATTAACTACCGGCATTTTTCTTTTAACAATGAAATAAATTCCTATAACCAGCAATATTAGGTACATTCCTAATGTAGTACTTTCAACTTCACTGTTATCAAACGAGAAAAAATCAGAATAGATCAATAAGAATATTATAAAATCATATAATGAATGTGTAAAAACCCCTAATCCTATTGATCGTTGCCTATCGGCAACAATACTGTACGCTATTGATACCAATGCGTAGGGAAGAATCAATGGCCAGGGCAGAAAATGTAGTAAGGAAAATAATGACCCAATAATAACATAACTCAATATTCTCGAGTATTTCTTATGCGTGGTATTTTGTATAAATCCTCTATAGGTAACTTCTTCCACAAGACCCGCCGTTAAGGCCAAAGCAAGTAAAAGAGGTATGGCGGTCAACGGGCCTAAATTAGAAAACCCGTATATAAACTGTAATTGCTGGCTTTCCTGAACATCAAATATTATAAACCCAAGACTGATAATGGAAAAAGTAAAAATACCTAATCCAATGCAGTCAAGAATATTGGAGAAGTCGGTTAAATCAAATGCCAGGCTTAGTTTAATATCCTTTTCCCCTTTAAAAGGATTCCATTTCCTCACCAAATTCCAATACAAGTAAAGTGTTGCCAAAACAAGCAACAATCCCCACCCAAATTGAGGTGAAAATTTGAGATTAAGCTGTACTATGAGTTGATTAAGGATTACGATGGGAAACAACAAAACAATGTTCAAAAGGATAGCTTTAATCCAAGCTGGTAATTTTTGCCAAATATTTTTCATAGTTATTTATTTTAAGAACTGGTTTAAACTTTTTGGATTGTAGCGAAAATTAGGGGTTTTGTGCCCTACCGAAGACATTTTTGAGTTACATAGCAGCGTTACGTAAGGGAAAAATGACAAAACCAGGGTGCAAAAGGGCAATTTTTTAGCCAATTGAAAAAATTTAAACCAGTTCTGCGACAAAAAAAAGACATGTTAAACACTAAAACGTCCTTCTAATCTTTTAGGGACGTATTTTTTGATTTTCTATACTCACGGGGAGTCTTGCCTGTTTTTTCCTTAAAAATTCTATTAAAAGCGGATTTGCTATTAAAACCATTATTGTAGGCAATAATAATTATTTGATCGTTTGTGGCAATGAGCTCTTTCTTTATAGATTTAATTCTATACGTATTTATTAAATCATAAAAATTATCATATTCGCTTAATTTAATTAATTCCGTAAGGGTAATGGGTTTAATGTTTAAATAAGATGAGAGTTTATGGAGCGATAGGTTTTCATCTTGATAGTATTTTTGTTGTTCGAGAGCATTTTCTAATTGCCGAAATTGGTCTTCAGCCTCTTTTTGTACAATTGGATTGTTGTTTTTAAAATCATTCTCCTGAAAATCGGACAGGACATAATGTTGATTAAGAATATTGGAGTTAAATAAAAACGAAAGAGCGATCAATGAAACCGTCAATACAGATGCCAGCACATTCATATCCAGTATCGGATATATATAATTTATAAAATAGACAAGAATTGGAATCGTAAACAAAATGATCCATAACCTATGAAAAGTAACGATCCAATTGGCCTTTAAGTTTTTCAGATTGGAAAAATTGGCAAACAATACTCGATTATACTTTCGAACCTCATGAACGCTCTTAAAAAAATAAATCAGGGAAATAACAAGAATTATAATGATAAAGATCAACGCATTATATGAGATTAAAATTCTATCCCCTGAAAAGAAAGATTGTAAGGTATTCAGGTATTCCTGAGCAATAACCTCTTTTGAATTGAACATTATGTTGTACATAGAAATAAGCAAACCTATTAGAAAAGGTAAAAAATGTAACAACACCTTTTTGGAAAACACTATTCTCTTTAAAAGTGATTTTGCATAAAACCATAATAATACACTGTCTAAAAAAAATAAATTTTGATCCAGGGTTAGTAAAAAAGGGTATTTTAAAGCTATTCCATTACTTTTTATAAAAAAGAACAAAAAGCGTAAAGTCCAAACAGAGATTATTGCGGCAGCAATTTTGTTAGAAAGGACTTTCGAGATTTTCCCTGTCAAAAGTTGGGCTAACGTAAAAACATTAACACCAATTCCTATCGTTAATATAAACTCCATTGTTTTAAAGACTTATGACAAAAATACCCCGCCATGATTTTAATACCAGGTTTCCTTGTATGGTATCAATAAATGTAAGATTCTTTTTTCAAACTCATCCGGCCCTTCCATTTATGAAAGCGTGCATGGTACGAGTAATTTACCTATTGGTTTAAATAGACCGTAAACGAATCATCGCGAATTGTTTATGCGTTTCTTCATTTCCTCCACAATATGATAAGCAGCCGGGCAAACGGCCACATTTTTAAGGGTAAGATGACTTATTTGCTGAAATTTTTTCCGGTCCGTATGCGGGTACTCCCTACAGGCCTTGGGCCGTACATGATAAATAGAACAGTAATTATCCTGTCCTAAAAAAGTACAGGGAACCTTTTGCAACACATAGTCGTTATCCTCATCTATCTTCAGGTAAGTATCGATAAACTGTTGCGGTTTTAACCTGAAATGCTTGGCAATACGTTCAACATCCGCATTCGTAAAAAGGGGTCCCGTAGTTTTACAACAATTGGCACAGGTAAGACAGTCCGTTTTTTCAAACGTTTCTTCATGCAGTTCCCGCATGAGATAATCCAGATTCTTGGGCGGTCTTTTCTTTAATTTGGAAAAGAACTTTTTATTTTCGGTATGTTTTTCCTTTGCCTGTTGCGGCAATTGGCGCAGTACTTCCTCCATGGAGTTAAATTTCATAACAAAACTAGGAAAGTCACTTTAAAATTTGGGATTTTTGCATCTCAAATACTTTCAGATTGGAAAAAGATATTCTAGGTCGGGCCCTGTTGGACTATCAAAACGGAAACTACGTTGAGGACATTGTTACGTATTCCTCCTTGGACGAAAAGGATGCACTGCCCTTGCCCTATCTTTTTCGCAATTACCATAAAATGCCCATTCTGGAACAAAAGGCCTTGGGCCTATGCCATGGGGCCATTTTAGACATTGGTTGTGGTGCGGGAGGACATAGCCTTTACCTACAGGAAAAAGGATGGCAGGTTACTGCCCTGGACCGTTCGGCAGGTGCCATAGAAGTCTGCAAAAGGAGGGGAATTACAGAAACGGTACACGATACATTGCTCAATTTTACCGGTGGGCGTTTTGATACATTGCTTCTATTGATGAACGGTATAGGCATTGCGGGAAAGTTAAATCGATTGGATAGCTATTTAGAAAAACTGAAATCGCTCTTAAAGCCCAATGGACAGATCTTATTGGATTCTAGCGATATCATATATATGTACGATTCCGATGAAGATGGGGGACATTGGATTCCAGAAGGTATGGATTACTATGGCGAAGTTACTTTTACCATGGAATATAAAGGATTAAGAAGTGAGCCATTTAACTGGTTATATGTAGATTACAACACCTTGCAAAGAGCTGCCGATTATCACGGTTTGCATTGTGAACTTGTAAGCCAAGGCGAACATTACGACTATTTAACAAGATTATCCTTAAAATAATACTACTGGGCATGTTTTTTGCGTTATGCTGATATAAAAATCGATTATGAAAAAGATTGGAACTATTTTTTTGTTTAGCCTGTTCACTTTTGTACTCTCCTGTTCTAAAAGCAGTAATGATAATGATAGTACAGATGATCCACCAATTATAACAGAAGAACAAAAAAGAGCCAATTTGCAAGGAACCGGAGATTCTGCCAATGACATCCTCTCCAATAACAATTTTGATAGAATTCTCGTAGAAATAGGCCACGTAACAGGTTTTAGACCAACAACGGAAGCCATTAATGGTCTAACTTCTTTTTTACAACAGCATTCCTTTAAACAAAATATCGAGTTTATATATAAAGAACTGGAATCTCCCGAAGAGGACGATTTAACGCTACAGGAAATCGCAAATCTGGAAAGTGAAAATAGAACCGTATACAATAACGGCAGTACTTTGGCCATATATATTTATTTTGCGGACGCCCCTGCGGAAGGGGATGAAGAAGATGAGGGCTTGGTGACCTTGGGCGCGGTATATCGCAACACCTCCATGGTCATTCATGAAGCGACCATTAAGAGATTGGCCGCACGCAGTCCTATTATCTCAGATGCCGATGTGGAGGTAGCTACGCTCAACCATGAGTTTGGGCATCTCTTTGGATTAGTGAATTTGGGAACTCCGGCCATTAATGACCATGAAGATCCAGATGCCGAAAACCATTGTAATGTGCTTGGTTGTTTAATGCGTGCCGAACTACAGTTTGGAGGGGGTAGCGGTAAATCCAATGTATTGGCCAATGCCAGTTATGAAGATGGTATAAAACCCGGTTGTATCCTTTCAGGAAAAACGGTGTTAAGCCTGCTCCAGTCCAATACCAATACGGCTAGAGGTGTGGCCCCACCAGGTTTGGACCCTGAGTGTATTTTGGATATCCAGGCGAATGGAGCGAGGTAGTTTTTGATGTTTTGTGAAAGGAAAAAATCAAATTTGTTCAAGACAACAAATCCTATAGGGTAAAAGCCAGTAGGTACTATAGGTAAAACAACCGACTTTTTACTAAAAACTTAGGGAATATTCAAGTATTTATGTGTTTGCAATGAAACCTTCCATTTGGGGTTCTGCATGACATAATCCACGATCATCGGGGTAACTTTTTCCCGAACGCTCCATTCCGGTTGTAGATATAAAATACAATTTGCATGGGTCAATGCAGCCTGTTCCTCTGCAAAAACCAAGTCATGCTTATTATAAACAATAATCTTTAACTCATGTGCCCTCTCGTAAATTTCACCAAAAGGGAGTTTATTTTTTTTGGGCGAAAGGCAAATCCAATCCCAATCTCCCGTTAAAGCATATGCTCCGGAAGTTTCAATATGTGTTTTAAGGTTATTTGCCTTTAGGCCTTGGGTCAATGGCCCCATATTCCAGGTCAAAGGCTCCCCACCCGTTACCACGATCGTATCGGAATATTTTGCTGCATTACCAATAATCAAGTTGATATCCGTAGGGGGGTGGGTCTTCGCATCCCAACTTTCCTTAACATCGCACCAATGGCAACCTACATCGCACCCTCCTACCCTAATAAAATAAGCCGCCGTTCCCTTATGGAACCCTTCACCCTGAATAGTATAAAATTCCTCCATCAACGGTAATGACAACCCTTTATCGACCAAAGTCATGGGACCCTTCTTTTCCATTCGGCAAAGATAGACATTACCCAAAGTCCAAAAACGAAAAATCACGTATTTAACTCGTTGCCCATTTTCAGCTATTCGGATATGATTATATATTGGTCGGGGAATTCTCTATCAGGTCCGGTGTAATCAAAATCAAGGAAAACTACATTCAGAACAATTTAAAAACCAAAGATTGGATTCCCTGTAATTTTGCTGATTTTTCTAAAGTACCAACCTCATACATTTTCATTCATAAAATCTACTGGAACGGACAAACTTTTGCCAAAACCCACATGAGGCCAGTAACATTTTATAAAACCCTGCCCGATCCGTTTTTCTATTGCTCAAAAATCTTCTATTTTTAACAAAAATATACTTCATGGGTTCTAAGGAAGAATTCTTCTCACATATTGAAAAAGGATATGCGACCAAAGGTGATTTCATTACCATGGGAGCGGCAATGTTAGAAGAAGAGGCGGTTACCAATGCTTTGGTTAAAATTCCGCTTAAAACGCTCAATCGCCACGGACTAATTGCAGGTGCTACCGGTACCGGAAAGACCAAAACACTTCAGGTATTGGCCGAAAACCTATCCGATAAGGGGGTCCCCGTTCTGTTAATGGACCTAAAAGGGGATTTGAGCGGCATTGCGCAACCTAGTCCCGGTCATCCAAAAATTGATGAACGCCATGAAAAAATCGGTATTCCTTTTAATGCCAAAAATTTTCCCGTTGAAATATTGTCCCTATCCGAGCAGGACGGTGTAAAACTTAGGGCCACGGTTTCGGAATTTGGACCTACCCTGTTATCCAGAATACTGGACCTAACGGAAACACAAGAAGGTATCATGGCCGTTATCTTTAAATATTGCGACGACAATAAACTCCCCCTTTTGGATCTTAAAGATTTAAAAAAGACCTTACAATACGCCACAGGAACCGGTAAAAAGGAATTCACCAAAGATTATGGCCGTATCTCTACCAGTTCCACAGGAACCATTCTCAGAAAAATTATTGAGCTGGAGCAACAAGGTGCCGATCTCTTTTTTGGGGAGAAATCTTTTGATGTGGATGACCTTACGCGTATTGATGAAGAAGGAAGAGGGTATATCAATATTATTCGCCTTACGGATATTCAGGACAGACCTAAATTATTCTCAACATTCATGTTGAGCCTCCTGGCAGAAATCTATGGGACGTTTCCGGAACAGGGCGATAGTGACAGGCCGGAACTTATTATGTTTATTGACGAGGCACACCTCATTTTTAAGGAAGCCTCAAAAGCTTTGTTGGATCAAATTGAAAGTATTGTTAAATTGATCCGGTCAAAAGGTATCGGGCTCTATTTTGTTACCCAGAACCCTACCGATGTTCCCAATGAGGTATTGGCCCAATTGGGCCTAAAGGTGCAACACGCCCTTAGGGCCTTTACGGCACGGGATAGAAAAGCCATTAAGTTAACAGCGGAAAATTATCCGATTTCGGAATATTATGATACCAAAGAGGTACTTACTTCCTTGGGAATAGGAGAAGCATTGATATCCGCTTTAGATGAAAAAGGACGGCCTACACCCTTGGCCGCCACTTTATTGCGGGCACCAATGAGCCGTATGGACGTTCTGACGGCCAATGAACTTAAAAACGTTATCAAAGGTTCTAAACTCGTTAAAAAATATAATGAAGTTTTAGATCGGGAAAGTGCCTATGAAATCCTGAACGAAAAAATAGAGAAAGCGGAAGTCGCTGCCGCAAAAGAAAAAATCAAAACCAGTACAAGAAAGACCGCAAGTAGAAGAAGTACGCGGCAAAATCCTGTCATCAAGGTATTGACCAGTGCAACCTTTATTCGTGGTGTTCTCGGTGTACTTAAAAAAGTAATACGTTAGTTTTATGAAATTGATCAAAATCATCATCCTATTTTTTGCCATTGTGCTCATCACACAATGTCGGCCGGAAAAAAATTCAAATTTCGTCATTACCTCAACGCAGGTAGGAAAACTGGACAAGAACAGTCTTGCACGGGATTTGGAACTCATATATTCCGAGGATTCCCTAATCGTGGACACGGTCAAGCTTCATTTTGGCAGTGGGGCAAGCAAAATAAAAGTATTTGAAAAAGGAGGTACGCATTTGTTGACACTTACCCCTAGCTCGGACAGCATTCCAACGATACAGAATGTGCAAATAAACGACCAAAGGTTTAGCACGGAAAAGGGCATCACCACCCTCAGTACCTTCAAGGAAATCAGGGAGGCCTACAGCATCAAAAAAATCATCACTTCTATCAATAATGTGGTTATTCTGTTGAAGGATAATGATATTTACTTTACGATAGATAAAGCGGAATTACCGGCCAATCTGCGTTACAATACCAATTCCAATATTGAGAGCGTACAGATTCCAGATGATGCCAAAATCAAATATTTCATGGTAGGATGGGATTGACCTTTTCAACCGCCTGGCGCAGGGGTTGACGTTAAAAATCAAACTTTGAAAAAATTACGCTCCAAAATACTCCCCAAGGCCTATGGCCTCTTTTTTAACCTATATGTGCACATAAATCCAAAAAGGACAGCTAAAAAAGCGTTTTATGTATTTTGTAAGGTTCGTAAAGGAAGGGTAAAACCAGATCAAAAAGAATTTCTTGAGCCCGCTAGAAACCAACAATATCAAATTGCCGGGCATACTATTCAGGCTTATGAGTGGAAAGGTGTTAAGGATACCGTTCTTTTAGTACATGGCTGGGAAAGCAATAGTTGGCGTTGGCATAAATTAATAGCAAAATTACGGGAAGCAAATTACCGTATTATAGCTTTTGATGCACCTGCCCATGGGTATTCTTCCGGAAAGTACCTCTATGTACCGCTATATGCCAAAATAGTACAATTTATGATAGAGACGTACCAACCTAAAAGCTTGATAGGCCATTCCGTGGGAGGAATGACCCTTATGTATAACGAACATAAAAACCCGAGTCCTTTCACAGAGAAAATGGTGACTATTGGCTCTCCTTCGGAGTTCCATGAAATTATATTTCACTATCGGGATTTATTGGGACTAAACAAACGTGTTTACAGTGCCTTGGAAACTTTTATCGTAGAAAAGCTGGGGTTTACGATCCGTGAATTTTCCACCTCCGATTTCGCTCGTAGCAATACAAAAAAAGGATTGCTTTTTCATGATCGATCGGACAAAATTGCACCATATCATGCTTCGGAACAAGTACATGCCAACTGGAAAGGCAGCAAATTTATCAGCACCCAAGGTTTAGGGCATTCTATGCATCAAGATGAAATAAATGACGAAATCATTACTTTTTTGGGTTCATGATTACCAAATCTTCCACAACGGGAATCAAGGGTTTTGACGTATCGGCATACCTCATAACGAGAGTTTAGGTTCTCCGGGAACAATTACTCGTATCAATATTGGTGAAACGCATCAGAAACAAAACCAAGCACTGTTGGTAAAGATTCTCTCCAATAAGTCCAACTATGGCGGCCGTTCCTAACTCTATATTCATGGGAGATTCCTTTTTTGGCCATGGCAATATGTACCAAACTGTTGCCTTCATACAGAAAATCATCATCACCACAATCTATATACCAACGAACCGATTTAATATCTTTTGCAGGAACACTTTCAATTAAATTTAACGCATTATGTTCTTGAAACCATTTTTTTAAATCTTCCTCCGAAAACTTTTGATCGGTACGTTCCATACGCACCTTTAAATCCTGTAAGGTCAATGGCCCTATATAGGCACTCAAGGGACAGGCCGACGAAAACAGGTCCGATCGGTGAAGGGCATACATAAATGAACCACCGCCACCCATGGAAAGTCCGGCAATGGCCCTATATCTTTTTTCACCCTTTATCCGATACTTTCGCTCTACATGGGGCATTAATTCCTCAAAAAAGAAATCTTCATATTTCCAATCGCCTACATTAAAATAGCCTCTTCGACCTGTATTGGCATCCGGCATTATAATGATCATTGGAGTGGCCGTACCATTTTTTATGGCAGTATCCGTAATACGCAATACCTCCCCAAATTGAACCCAACCGGTTTGGTCATCTCCTGCACCATGTAATAGGTAAAGTACGGGATAACTTCTTTCGGACGACTCATAATCGGGCGGTAGATATACCGCATATCTACGTTCACCTTTTAAAACCTTGCTTGTCATGGAAAGGTTATCATAGACTTTACCAGATTGCCCATAGCTCATGGCCATACACAGAATTGCCAAAACGAAAAGAATATTATTTTTCATTGAGACAAGATAAGAAATATCCCGTATTGAATAAACCATTATGGATTTGAAATCCATAGTTTTAATAAAAGAATGAAATTCCTTTTAAGTGTAGTCCGTCATTCCGAATGCGGTACGAAGAGGAATCCCATTATGATCAAGATTTCTCGTCGCCCGTTCCTTGCTCTGTCAAATTAGTTCACTTCTACAAGGAAGACCGGATGCCCTTAATTTATGGAAACTAAAGTAATTATAATGAATCCCGATAGCTCGGGAGCAGAATTTTAACCTTTAACTTGATAATAAATGTGAAACTATATTATTTGGGAGGCAAGGTCATGACATAATCATAACTTTCATTAAGCAATCCGGTCACCATATCCATATCTTCCAACATGGTTTCGGTCACTAAAATATAACCTTGCATAGTTGCTCCATAGGATTTGTAAAGGGTAGTATGGAATTGCTCCAAATATATTTTCTGACGATCCTTTGAAAAACGGATACCTATTTCACCCGCCTTATTGAACAAGGAGAACATATATCCATTGGCAGAGGTATAGGGCATGGTCTTTCCTTTACGTTCAAAACGTGAACATGTGGCCACTAAAGCATCATATATTTTTAGTTTTTCCTTATACATAACCTAGAGCCTGTGTGATAGATATAATATGAAAAAATCTAAAATAGATATTTGACTCTTAAAATTCCCATTAAAATACAAAAAGTGTGCAAACAAAGCCTTTAAAAACCAAACGCACTATTTATTTTTAATGCATTTCCCGTAAAGCCCTGTTTAAATACGAAACTAATTGTTCCCCTAGTTCCATGGCATTTTGGGCATCTCCCTTCTTTGCCCGGTTTTCCAGGGAAGAGGATAACTCCCTACCTTTATCGAATCCAAAAACACCTAAAGTACCGCTTATCAAATGGGATTTTTCTTGAAGCGCCCCTAAATCATTCTCCGTCATGGCGAATTGTATTTCTTTAATATCCTTGGGCGTGCGCTTTTGAAAATGTGATTTTATACTTTCAACGAAATCAGCACCTTCCTGTTCTACCATATCCTTGATCAAGGTTTCAAAATCATCAAACTGAAGGTCGCTAAGTTCTACCTCTTCATTCGTATTATTGGACGGTTTATCGCAATAACTGAGTGTTGTTTGTATCAATTCTTCCTCGGTGTACGGTTTTGCGATATAATCATTCATTCCGACCGCCAAACATTTCTCCTTCTCACCCACGAGTGAATGGGCGGAACAACCTATTATGGGTATGGTCAATTTTAAATTTTGCCTAATTTGCTCGGTAGTTTCAAAACCATCCATTACAGGCATTTGTAAATCCATTAAAATGACATCAAACGTATTTTTACCAATAAAGTCCAATGCCTCCTTTCCGTTTTCAGCAATGACGATATCCGATCCCCACCGCTTAAAATAGTTCTTTGCCAGGAGCTGATTGTGAACATTGTCTTCCACTAAAAGAACCGAGATACCTTTAAATGCTTCCTGATTTTCCTTTCGTTCCGCTGTAAATAACTGCGGGGTCTCTTCTTTTTCCGTAATGGCAAACGAAATCTTAAACTTAAACTCGGAACCTTTATCGCGTTCACTTTCTACAGTAATTTCCCCTTCATAGAGGTTTACCAACATATTTACTATACTTAGGCCCAAACCTGTTCCGCCAAAAACACGTGTAGTACTTGTTTCCGCTTGGGTAAAACGCTCAAAAATTGTATCCAGTTTTTCTTTTGGAATTCCAATACCCGTATCTTTAACCGAGAACTGTACGGTAACTTTTTCTTTTTCTTGCGCAATGGCCATTGCCCTTAGCTCCACAAAACCTTCATTGGTGAATTTGATTGCATTTCCCACCAGATTTATAAAAATCTGTGTAAGACGGGTCTCGTCCCCAACAACGTAATCAGGTATTTCGTGATCAAAACTATACAGCAATTTAATTCCCCTTTCTTTTGCCAATGGGGCTTGTAACCGCACAACATGCTGCATTAAATCACTCAATGAAATTGCTTTTTTCTCAAGATCTATATTTCCACTCTCCAATTTGGCTACATCCAAAATATCATTGATAATTACTTTTAAGTTTTGGGAAGATACCTGAATGGTATTTAGGTAATCTGCCTGTTCTTTGGTCAAAGCTGTTTTTTTCAATAAATCATTGAATCCGATGATAGCGTTCAAAGGCGTTCGTATCTCATGGCTCATATTGGATAAAAATTCATCCTTGACCAGGGAAAGTTTTTCAGCCTCTAACTTTTCCCTTCTCAGCTTTATCAATTGCATGGCCGTCCGTGAGATGGACCGTAACGAATCTCGTTGGTCATTTGTAATTTTTCTAGGTTTGGAATCTATGGCACACAAGGCACCGATCGCACTACCTTCCTCATCCGTTAGCGGAGCCCCTATATAAAATCTCATATCCGGATTGGAGGTTACTATATGTGTATCCTTAAATCTTTCATCTACTAATGTATCCTTTACCTCAAAGAGGTCATCTGTCATAATAACATATTGGCAGAATGAATTGGGCCTTGGAGTCTCGGAGACCCCCAAACCTTGTTTAGATTTAAACCATTGCCGATCTACATCTACCAAACTAATAAGACATATGGGCACTTCCAGTAATTTAGATACCATTCCGGTAAGGTCATCAAACATATCCTCCGCTTCAGTATCCAAGATGTTGTAGTTGTATAATTTTTGTAGCCGTTCTTCTTCATCGGTCGGGATGGGTAGGGTTAAATTCATGCGATGTTACTTTTATAAATAAGTTAACGGGTTTTTTCTTACAATATTATAATCCTTTATAAGAAAGGGCTTCTATATGCGTTATCATTCTACAGGTCTTAATAATCTTGGATTATGAAAAAAATACTTTATGTTTCAGGTTTATTCATAGCTATCTCAAGTATTGCCGGATGTGATTATGATGATAGTAATGATATCGATATTTTGAAACCCATCGATTCTTTAGAAACGGGAACGGATTTCAAACAAATCCTCAAATAAAAAAGCCTTCAAACCAAGGTTTGAAGGCTTTTATGCCAAGTTAACCGGATGCTTACCAAATTTTCACCCTATTTTCAGGGGCTAAATAAAGGGAGTCCGATTCTTTTATATTGAAGGCGGAATAAAATTCCGGAACGTTCCTAACAATACCATTTACCCTATATTCCGCCGGGGAATGGGGATCTGTACTAATTTGAACCCGCAAAGACTCATCCCTTGCCTTATTTCTCCATGCTTGGGCATATCCTATAAATACACGTTGTTCGCCTGTAAAGCCATCCATTTTTGGTGCTTCTTTATTTTTTAGGGACATTTTGTACGCTTTAAGTGCAATGCTAAGTCCACCCAAATCACCGATATTTTCCCCCAAGGTAAACTCACCATTTATATTTAGTCCGGGCAATACTTCAAAACCATTATATTGTTCAACCAAAGCACCTGTCCGTTTTTTGAATTCCTCCTTATCGGCATCTGTCCACCAATTGCGCATAGCACCGTCACCATCAAAAGTACTTCCCGTATCATCAAAACCATGTCCGATTTCATGTCCTATTACCGCTCCTATAGCTCCATAGTTTACGGCATCTTCTGCATTTAAGTTAAAAAACGGCGGTTGTAAAATAGCGGCCGGGAAAACTATTTCATTCATTGTGGGATTGTAATATGCATTTACCGTCTGTGGTGTCATGCCCCATTCATTTTTGTCAATTGGTTGCCCTAATTTGGCCAGTTGCCTATTATATTCCATAAGTGCGGATCTTCTTAAATTTCCATACAGGTCATCCGGTCTTATTTCAATGTCATAGGATTTCCAGATATCCGGGTATCCTATTTTAGGTGTAAACTTACTTAGTTTATCCAAGGCTTCTTTCTTGGTGGCATCACTCATCCAATCCAATTCTTTAATGCTTACTTCATAGGCCTTCAGGAGGTTGTCCACTAAAGTCTCCATATGCTCCTTGGCCTCTGGTGGAAAGTGTTTTTTTACATAAACTTTTCCGACTACCTCCCCCAAGGTTGCGTTAACCGTTGCTACGCCTCTTCTCCACATAGGGCGTTGTTCCTGGGTTCCTCTTAATTCCTTGCTGAAAAACTCCCAGTTTTGCTTATCAATAACTTCATTTAAAACTGATACGTTCGCATTTAGAACACCCCATTTTAAATAGGTTTTCCAGGTATCCAAAGCAGTTGAAGCAATAATACCATCCAACGCTTTGGTATAATCCAGCATTAATACCCCTAATTTTTTTTGTTTGTCCAAGCCTGCTTCCCTTAGAAAGTTGTTCCAATTGAATTTGGGCATAATATTGGATAGCGTATCTACCGGAAACATATTATAAAGGCCCACTAAATCCCTTGTTTTTTCTTTTTCCAAATGTTCGGAAGCAATTTTAGTCTCTAAATCCATAACGGTTTGGGCAGCTTTCTTGCCATTTGGCAAACCGGTTAATTTGAACATCTTTTCAATATGGGCAACGTATTTGGTCTGTATTTCTCTGGAACGTTCATCGTTCTTCAGGTAATATTCCCGCTCGGGAAGACCTAAACCCGATTGCCAGGTATATACGGTATAAACTGTAGGGTCTTTAAAATCCTGATAAATAAAAAGGCCTAAAGGAGTACTAATATCGTATTTATTGGCATAGGCAAAATACGTCGCCAATTCATCATAATTGCTTATGGCATCCACTTTTTCAAATTCTTCCTGTAAAGGGGATACACCCAACTGATTCCGTTTTTCCATATCCATATAGGATTGGTACAGATCACCTACTTTTTGCTCATCGGAACCTTTGGAAAAATCTCCTGAAGCGGATTTTTCTATTATCTTCTTTACGTTATCCTCGGATTCTTCATGAACTATAAAACCAACGCCGTAGGAAGATTTGTCAGCGGGTATTTCGGTTTCTTTCATCCATGTACCGTTTACATAAGCCGTAAAATCATCCCCGGGATTTACGGAAGTATCCATATATTCTTTAAGAATACCGGAAGTCAATTCTTTTTCAGGAGCTTCTTTAATGTCTGTCTTACAAGCAACAACCAAAAGAATGGCGGCAAGCCCTCCTATTACATAAATGTTAGATTTATTCATATCGATCATGACTTAATAGTTTATCATTAGACTATATTAAACGGCCGCCGTTACAGATTAAATGTTAAAACCAGGGCCAAAAAAAAGTCCTGATAGGACTTTCTTATTCTTTGCTTCTATGACGCTCACGGGCCAAAAGTGTATTTTTTAATAACATGGCAATGGTCATGGGGCCTACACCCCCCGGAACC
The DNA here is from genome assembly GCF_047345125.1 of Maribacter spongiae. Taxonomy (NCBI): domain Bacteria; kingdom Pseudomonadati; phylum Bacteroidota; class Flavobacteriia; order Flavobacteriales; family Flavobacteriaceae; genus Maribacter; species Maribacter spongiae. The sequence goes on from NZ_JBLFEQ010000006.1 coordinate 53,252, forward strand.
GGGGTAATATAGGAGGCTTTCTTACTTACGTTCTCGTAATCCACATCTCCCGTAATATAGTATCCTCTTTCACGGGAATCATCCGGCACTCGGGTTATCCCTACATCAATAATTACGGCATCATCTTTTACCATTTCCGCTTTTAGAAAATTAGGTACGCCCAAAGCAGAAATAACAATATCTGCCTGAGAAATGATCTGGGTGATGTTCTTGGTATGACTATGTGTCAACGTAACCGTGCAGTTTCCGGGCCAGCCCTTTCTTCCCATTAAAATGCTCATAGGTCTACCCACAATATGGCTTCTTCCAATAACTACCGTATGCTTTCCTTTGGTATCTACTTGATAGCGTTCCAATAATTCTAAAATGCCAAAGGGCGTTGCCGGAATAAAGGTGCTCATATCCAAGGCCATTTTACCGAAATTGGTAGGGTGGAAACCATCTACATCCTTATCCGGATGAACGGCCATAATCACTTTTTGGGTGTCTATCTGATCTGGGAGCGGCAATTGAACGATAAAACCGTCTATATTATCATCTTCATTGAGTTCTTGAATTTTACCCAACAATTCCTGCTCAGAAGTGGTACTGGGCATTTTTACCAATGTGGACTCAAACCCCACTCGCTCACAAGAACGTACCTTGCTCCCTACATAGGTAAGACTGGCACCGTCATTCCCTACAATGATCGCGGCCAAATGTGGAACCTTTTCACCCCGTTCCTTCATTTTGGCCACCTCTGCGGCAATTTCGTTTTTAATGTCGTTAGATACTTTTTTACCGTCTAGTAGTTTCATAATAGTATTCAGTTAACAGTTATAGTTAGCAGCATATTATACCCCAAACTTCCCTGGATTATTTATCATATATTGAATTAATTTTCCTATTTCATCACTTAACATCTTTAATTTTTGCTCATCCTCAAAAGACATATATTCACAAGCCAAGGCAAATTGCAACCATACTTGTGTTTCTGAATTTTCCGCTTCGGCATCGGTAATTTTACTAATAAAGTGTTTCTCATATCGTCTTTTTCTATAGGCTTCTGCTATATTGGCACAGGTCGAACGTGAAGAACGTCTTATTTGATCGGTTAAGGAATATTTCTCTTCTTTGGGAAAAGTTTTTGACATTTCAAAAATCTCCATGGACAAATCAAAACCTTTTTGATATGCTAATAATTTTTGAAGACTCATTATTTTGAAGTCTTAATTCGGTTAAAAAATCCGCATACTGCCACTGCCTACTTATGACTAACGGCCTAAGCCGCTCATCATCTGCATCATCTTTTTACCACCGCTCCCTTGCATCATTTTCATCATTTTACTCATTTGATCAAATTGCTTGAGCAATTGATTGACTTCCTGTACATCTCTTCCACTACCTTTTGCTATCCGTTTTTTACGGCTGGCATTCAATTTAGAAGGTGTAGATCGCTCGTCCGGGGTCATGGAATGGATTATGGCCTCAATATGTTTAAAGGCATCATCATCTATATCCAAACCTTTTAATGCCTTCCCGGCACCCGGAATCATACCCATAAGATCCTTCATGTTCCCCATTTTCTTTATCTGCTGTATCTGACTTAAAAAATCATCAAAACCAAATTTGTTCTTGGCAATTTTTTTTTGGATTTTTCGGGCTTCCTCCTCATCAAACTGCTCCTGTGCACGTTCCACTAGGGAAACAACATCTCCCATACCCAAGATCCGGTCCGCCATTCTGGAAGGATGGAAAACGTCTATCGCCTCCATTTTTTCCCCCGTACCGATAAATTTAATAGGCTTATTTACAACGGATTTTATTGAAATGGCCGCCCCGCCCCTGGTATCACCATCAAGTTTTGTTAATATAACACCATCAAAGTTGAGGATATCATTAAAGGCTTTTGCCGTATTCACGGCATCCTGACCTGTCATGGAATCCACTACGAACAATGTCTCCTGAGGAGTTATGGCCTTATGGATATCCGATATTTCCGTCATCATTTTCTCATCCACCGCCAAACGCCCGGCGGTATCTATAATGACCACATTGTTACCGTCTGCCTTGGCCTTGGCAATACCTGCCTTGGCAATGGCAACGGGGTCATTGTTCTCCCGATCGGAATATACGGGAACATTAATTTGATCGCCCACCACGTGCAGCTGGTCTATGGCCGCGGGGCGATACACATCACAGGCCACCAATAAAGGGTTTTTAGATTTCTTGGTCTTTAAAAAATTGGCCAGTTTTCCAGAAAAAGTGGTCTTACCGGAACCTTGGAGACCGGACATTAAAATAACCGAAGGGTTTCCTGAAAGGTTAATCCCTTCGGATTCCCCTCCCATTAATTCCGTCAACTCATCCTTGACTATTTTGATCATTAACTGGCCCGGCTGCAAAGCGGTCAGTACATTTTGGCCCAGTGCCTTCTCCTTTACCTTGTTGGTAAATTCCTTGGCTATTTTAAAATTGACATCAGCATCCAAAAGTGCCCTTCTAACCTCTTTGGTCGTTTCCGCAACATTAATTTCGGTAATCTGCCCATGTCCCTTTAAGACATGTAACGCCTTATCTAGTTTTTCACTTAAATTATCAAACATTTTCCTCAATTTTATGGGGATAGCAAATTTAACAATATCAACGTTAAGTGCGTAGTATGTGTCTTAAAATCTATAAAAACAAAAGGGCATCCATTTAGAATGGATGCCCTTTTAGGGGATGTGGGGCAAAAAAAGTGTCGTGCTTTTATAATCCTATAATTTCAAACTTCCATCAACACCGCCAACGAGGCCCAACTCATTACTGTTGGCGGTGTATTTCTGGATGTTTTGCCGCTATTGTCTTTCAAAGACCAACGTAGTTATAACCTCTGTCTCTTCATCAACATGTTTTATTTCGACGCGACCTTCTTCGGCCGAAACAAAGGTCCAGACCTTCGTCAATTCATCAAAAGGCATATTTTCACCAAAATTCAGATATACCTTAAGTCTCTGGTCATAATTTCTTAACACTCTCCAAAGTCCTTCTCCGAAAGCTTCTCCACCTTCCGATATGGTTATCTGGTGATCGGCCATAAACTGTACGCTATATCCGTTAAAAGTTTCTGTATTGTTCTCATCGCCTTCCGTATAAGAAGCTACGATCCATTCACCGCCCATCATTACATTTCGGACTTCGGGAACATCACCATCATCGGTATTATCATCACAAACACGTTGCAATATCAGTTCATAACCTACTTCTTCGACTTCAAATTTTAATCGCTCATTTTTAAGGTCCCTAACCGGCCACTCAAAGTTCACACCCGGCTCTTCGCCCATTGTAATGGCCATCACCAATATTTGTTCTTCGTTTAATTCTATGGCCCAGGTACCTTCTGAAGTATTTACACCATTGCTCAAGGTAATCACTCCTTCTGGCATGAACTTAAATTCATATCCTAACAATCTATCGATTTCCTCGCCTTGGTTCTTTACCTTTCTGATTACCCACTCACACTCTCTAAGTATTTCCCTTAAAGTATTTGGATCTGCCTTATCATCTTCACAAAGTTGTTTCATGATAACCCTATTGCCCTCTCCGTTGAAAAGTTTTATCCTACGGTCATCAATTTCATATACGCGCCATTCCAACGTAAAGTCTACCAGAGTCTCAAACTCCATAATCAATGCAGCTCCATTTTCGTCCACTCTGGATTCCCAAGTACCGTTTATGTTCAGTCCTTCCCTATCTTTTACGTTTACCGTACCATCTTCCTTAAAGTTGAACAAGTAATTTTCATATTGATCGGTCTGGTCTACATCATTTCTTTTAATCTCCTTTACCAACCAAGGACACTGGATCAAATAGGCATCAAACCGTTCGGGATCAAAGTCGTCATCGTTATAATCATTGTCATCATCCTCATCACAGGCGTCTTTGGCATTTTCAATAGCCCTTGCCAATTCTTCATTACTATCAACGGTAATCTTGGTATCATCGAATAACTCCAAAGTAATGGGGAAATCAAAGCTTACCAGGTCATTTTCATCCAACCCTCCAAAGAACATCCTAAGATCCTTATCACTCTCTACGGTAACACTACCTGTTTGTTCCAGGTTAACATCAAATGTGAACAAGGTCATTGGGTATACAAAATCTATACATTCAATATCATCGTCTTCGCCACCTTCTTTACACTGGGCGGCCAACTCCCTTAAATCCCCTATTCCATTAACGGTTATCTCGGTAAAGTCACCTACCGTAATCGTTATGGGAAATAAAATCTCCAATAAGTTTTCATCATCCTCCAAGGCATCAAAAATTTCTTCGATCAATTTAAGATCTTCCCTTTTATTAATCGTAATTTCCAGTCCGTTGACCTCAACAGTATACGGGAATTTGATATCCAAACAGCTAGCGCCATCCACTATATTATCAAAAGAACCATCTCTGGTAGCCGTTTTTTTCACTAATTGGGCGGTACTGGAATTAGCCATAATGGCTTGCGGTTCCTCACCTGTATTAATTTCCTCGAATTCATCTTGACAAGAAGTAAAACTTAAGGCTGCCAAGAGTAGGCCAACATAAACTGCGTAACTCAAAAACTTTTTCATAACGATTTGGTATTATTTGTTCGTACGGCCTTAAAACAACCCACTTTAAAAATACCCTACCTATTTTTTTAATTTTTTTAAAATATCTTTGGGGAAAACCGACCCATTGGATAAAGCTACTATTCAAAACGTTTGCCAGGAAAGTGTATACAACGGTATATTCCAGGAACACTCCAGAACCATTTTCAATTATATCTTTTATAAGTTCGGCAATGAGGAAAAAGCACATGATGCGGTACAGGAAGCATTCATCAAACTTTGGGAGAATTGTGCAAAAGTTGTTCCGGGAAAGGCAAAATCCTTTTTATATACCGTTGCAAACAATCTGTACCTCAATGTGATAAAAGCGGAGAAGGTTAGGTTAAAATATGCGGACAAGTCCTTAAAAAACACCAACGAGTCTCCTGAGTTCATCATGGAGGAAAATCAGTTTAAGGAAAAATTGGACCATGCTCTTAATAGCTTGCCGGAGAATCAACGCAGTACTTTTTTATTAAATCGGATAGATGGCAAAAAATATGCTGAAATTGCAGAGATGGAAGGTGTAAGTGTAAAGGCGATCGAAAAACGGATGCATTTGGCCTTAAAGGCCTTACGGGAGAAAATTGATGGTATTTGAAATTCAATGTTCTGTGTTTTAATGTTCAATACCCGGTACCAACAACTTTGAATATGAAACCTTGAACATTTAAACTCTTTATGGTAGGGTTTTTTAGATTTGAATTGTTATTACGGTATAAAGCTAGAAATCATGCAAGAAAATTACTTGGCAAAATGGCTTAACAACGAGCTTACAGAAGCGGAGTTGAAGGAATTTAAAAAAACGGAAGCGTATGCTACCTATAAAAAAATCCTTGAAACTTCCGATGGTTATAAAGCTCCTGAATTTGATATGGACAAGGTTTGGAAAACTTTGGAAGAAAGGCGAAATGTTGCCCGGCCCAAAGTATTGACCTTATCACCGTTCAAGACCTTCTTACGTATAGCGGCAGTGGTAGCCGTACTTTTGGGAGGCGCATATTTTTATTTGAATGCATTGGACGAAAATATAACTACGGAATACGCCGAAAACAAGGAAGTTATACTTCCTGATACTTCCCGAATCATTCTTAATGCGGATTCCCGATTATCCTATGATGAAAAAAACTGGGATTCGGAACGAAATATAAGCCTGAGCGGGGAAGCTTTTTTTAAAGTGGCGAAAGGAAAAAAGTTTACGGTACTTACCGATCAGGGTACGGTTTCCGTGCTAGGTACGCAATTCAATGTTGAAAACAGGAACGGTTTCTTTGAGGTAACGTGTTTTGAAGGTTTGGTAAGCGTTACATTCAATGGGGAAGAAATTAAATTACCCGCTGGTAATTCCTTTATGGCCATTAATGGATCCATATTCAAATCTATCGTTCCCAAAAATAGCTCCCCTTCATGGGTGGACAAAGAAAGTACTTTCAAGAGTATTCCCTTAAAATATGTTTTTGATGAGTTTCAACGTCAACACGATATTCGAGTCGAACATAATAATATTGACACAAATCAGCTTTTTACCGGTACATTTAGCAATACGGATAAAGATCTAGCCTTAAAAAGTATAAGCGTTCCTCTTCAAATAAAGTTTAAATTAGAGGGGAATAAAGTGCTGTTCTATGGGGAAAGCGCACCTTAAAACGCTTATTTTCTTTCACGTATGCTTTCTATCCATGTTCTTCTGGAACATTGGGCAGGCACAAAATATGGCCAGCCCAACCGTTGGCATCATTACCTATATACAAGAACTGGAGGAACGTTTTGATGTAAAGTTTTCTTATATAGACGAAGACTTAAAGGATATTGCCTTTGCGAGGCCCGAACAAAATGACCTGACATCTATCTTATCCTTCATTTCCGATCATACACAACTTAAAATCCAAAAGTTAAATGAGCGTTACTATACCATTGTCAAAAGCACTTTGATCGATATCTGTGGCAGGGTACTGGATAATTATGAAAACAATACCATCCCCGGGGCTACCGTACAGGTTATGGGAAGTTCTGTAGCCGGTATTACAGATTTGGACGGCAGTTTTTCCTTCCGGAATATCCCGAGAAAAGCCGTCATTCAAATAAAGCATCTTGGCTTCAAACCGCTGTTCATTATAGCCGAAAATTTAATGGGGCATAAACCTTGCGTTCCTATTGCCATGGCACAAAGCTACCAAGAGTTGGAAGAGGTGATCGTGTATAAATTCTTGACCAGTGGCCTTGCCAAACTTGATGACGGCAGCATACAACTGAATACGGAAGATTTCGGTATTCTTCCCGGATTAATCGAACCGGACGTATTACAGACGGTACAGGCACTTCCGGGAATCAGGAGTGTGGACGAGACCGTATCCGACATAAATATACGAGGCGGTACCAATGATCAAAACCTCATTTTATGGGATGGCATAAAAATGTATCAGTCCGGTCATTTTTTCGGACTTATTTCGGCCTTCAACCCGTATCTAACGGAAAAAATTTCGGTTATAAAAAACGGCACAAGTGCGTTATATGGGGATGGTGTTAGTGGTGTTATAGATATGCGTACCAAAAACACCATCGAAAATGGTTTTTATGGAGGAGCCGGACTCAATTTAATCAGTGGGGATATCTATGGGCAACTGCCTATTGCCAAAAATCTTTCCCTGCAATTCTCAGGAAGGCGCTCCCATACCGATTTTATAAACACTCCGACCTACAATACATTCTCGGAAAAAGCCTTTCAGGATACCCAAGTACAAGCGGATAACGATTTCTATTTTTATGATTTTACGGGTAAGGTCCTTTATGATATTAGTCCGGATCAAAGAGTAAGGGTGAGTCTGATCAAGATCAATAACAACCTGGATTATTTAGAAACTTCGGATAATGGTAACAGAACCAATGAAAGTGATCTGGATCAGACCAACCTTTCCTTTGGTGGTACGTTAGAAAGCGATTGGACGGATAATTTTTCGACTGAATTCAACGCCTATTACACAAGATACCGGTTAAATGCCCTGAGTATTTCCAATAATGGAACACAAAGGTTGCTCCAAAACAATAAGGTTCTTGAAACCAGTGCCAAGTTGAATACTTTTTACAGGGTTTCCGATGAGTTAAGCTGGTTAAATGGTTATCAGTTTACGGAAACCGGAATCGAGAACATTACCAAACTAGATCAGCCTTTTTTTGAAAGCACCATTCGGGGCGTTATCAGGGCACATGCCTTGTATTCCGAAATAAATTACGTTTCCGGCGACCAAAAACTGATGGCCAAGCTTGGTGGACGGATAAATTACTTTGAGAATTTAAAGACATTTAAAGAATTTATCGTAGAACCACGATTGAATCTCAGTTACGAACTTCTGCCTAATTTTAGAGCAGAAATTTTAGGGGAATATAAAAGTCAGGCCACCAACCAAATCATTGATCTGGAACAGAACTTTCTCGGTATTGAAAAAAGGCGCTGGATTTTGGCCGACGGTACCAGTCTTCCTATAACAAGGAGCAAACAGGGCTCTATAGGCTTCAACTATGATGAAAATAGTTTTTATATAGGTCTGGAAGCATTTTATAAGAATGTGAACGGTATTAATGTAACCACACAGGGGTTCCAGAACCAAAATCAGTTTAATGGGGAGATAGGGCGTTATACTGTTAAAGGTTTGGAATTCTTGATCAATAAAAAAAATAATTATTACAGTGCCTGGTTAAGTTATACCTACAATCTCAATGATTACACCTTTGAGACCCTTGTACCACCCAACTTCCCTAATAACCTGGATATTCGGCATGCCATAACCTTAGCGGCCAATTACAATTATAGGGATTTTAAAATCGGTATCGGTATCAATTACCGCTCAGGAAAATCATTTACGGAACCGGACGCAACAAATCCCATAAATACAAGCGTGTTCCCAAACGAAATCAACTATCAAGAACCCAATAGCAGTAGATTACCGGAATATTTTAGGGCAGATGCTTCCGCTATTTATAATTTCAATTTAGGCAATACTTTCAGAGCTTCTTGCGGGCTGTCCATCCTAAATCTCACCAATAGAAAAAATACCTTGAACACCTATTACCGTCTGAATACCAATAATGAAATAGAAACGGTACAACGTGTTTCTCTGGGCGTCACCCCAAATGCCAGTTTTAGGGTCAGGTTCTAAATTTTGGAACCGTCAAGGTCTAAAACGAAAATCAAAACCATACATGGTTTGCACAATTTTGAACAATTGTTCATATTTCCCTTTAAATTCGTTTGGGCTTTCAATAAAACTCTCCGTTAATATGGCGAAGAATTCATAACTGTTTTCAAGTCCGTACTCCCTAAAATACCCTTCTTCCGCCAATTGGCCCCGAAACTCTTCAGAAGAAAGTATTTCCGTGAGTTTTCTAAGGCCAAATTGAAATTTCCTGGCTTCCCAGGAGTTGACCCCTTTTGTTTCAAAACATAGGGCATGTGCAATTTCATGCAATGCCAAATTCCTATTGTCATTGGGAATGTGAAAACCCTCTTCCAGTGTATCGGCAGAAAAGACCAAACTTTTATAGGCTGGATTATACTCCCCAAGATGGTGCCGCCTCTTTATCTTGGAATAATATTTAGATGGATACACGATTATTCTTGCAACGGACCTGGACAATTGAAATTTTTTCATCCCCAGAGTGAGCAAGGCAATAGCGGCACATATGAACAGCTTGATTTCTTCCTTATTATCCAATTCTCCATAACATACGAACCTCTTTTTACTCCTAAGCCATTGAAGCCTTTTTACAAATCGGTCTTTTTGCTTTGGGGGAAAGTTATTAAAAGGAAGTAAAAATGTGGTCAATAAGGTCTTTTCCTTGTTGGTTAGCGGCTTCACTTTTATGAAGATATCAAAAAGCGTAATATTCCCTTTATAAAAATAGCGTAATGCTACCCTTAAAAAAACCAAAAGAAGCCCGGCACATAATATAATGACGGCAATTTCTTTATGGGTTTCGGTCATTTCTTGCATTACATCCGATCTGGAACGGCAATCCCCAATAGCTTAAAAGCGGATTGGATAACCTCGCCTACCTTTTTGGACAACTGTATCCTAAAAATTTTCTTTTGCCCGTCCGTTTCCCCAAGAATGGAGACTTGTTGGTAAAAAGAGTTAAATTCCTTGACCAGATCATAGGTATAATTGGCAATCAATGCGGGACTATAATTTTCCGCCGCCAATTGAATGGTCTCAGGAAATAGTTGTAGTTGTTTAATAAGTTCCTTTTCCTTGGGGTGAAGATTTTTAAGGTTTTTATAACCGGTCAGATCTACATTGGTTTCATCCGCTTTTCTTAATATAGATTGTATCCGGGCATAGGTATATTGGATAAAGGGACCGGTATTTCCCTGAAAGTCCACGGACTCTTCCGGATCAAACAAGATACGTTTCTTGGGATCAACTTTAAGGATATAATATTTTAAAGCTCCCAGACCTATCATTTTATAGAGTTCTTGTCTTTCAGCTTCCGAATAGTCTTCCAATTTGCCGAGTTCTTCGGAAATCGCAGCAGCTGTCCGGGTCATGTCTTCCATAAGATCATCGGCGTCCACTACGGTTCCTTCCCTACTCTTCATCTTTCCACTGGGCAGATCTACCATACCATAGCTTAAGTGATAAAGTTGTTCCGCCCAAGTATATCCAAGTTTTTTCAATATCAAGAATAGGACCTTAAAATGATAATCCTGTTCATTTCCAACAGTATAAACCATACCGTCAACATCGGAATAGTCCTTGACCCTTTGAATGGCGGTACCTATGTCCTGTGTCATATATACGGCGGTACCATCGGAACGCAGAACAATTTTCTCGTCCAGCCCCTCATCGGTTAAATCTATCCAAACACTGCCATCCTCTTTTTTATGGAATACGTCTTTTTTCAGCCCATCCGCAACCACATCCTTACCTAATAAATAGGTATCACTTTCATAGTAGAAGGTATCAAAGTCTACCCCTAAATTCTTATAGGTAGTATCAAAACCATCATATACCCAAGCATTCATTTTTTTCCAAAGTGAAACTACCTCCTTATCCCCGGCTTCCCATTTTTGTAGCATCTGTTGTGCCTGGAGCAAAATAGGGGCCTCTTTTTCGGCCGTTTTCTTATCGATTCCATCAGCAACCATTTGTGCAATCTCTTCCTTATACGCCTTATCAAAGGCCACATAATAGTTGCCTACCAATTTATCCCCTTTTAATCCGGTATTTTCGGGGGTCTCTCCTTTTCCAAATTTCTGCCAGGCCAACATACTCTTACAGATATGGATTCCCCGGTCATTGATAATCTGGGTCTTATACACTTTCTTTCCGGAAGCTTTTAGAATTTCGGCTACGGAATACCCCAAAAGATTATTGCGGATATGACCCAAATGCAATGGCTTGTTGGTATTGGGCGACGAGTATTCCACCATAATGGCTCCATCCGCTTGTGAAACATGCCCAAAATTTGACAACTCCCGGATAGCGTTAAAAAAATCGAGGTAATATGAGTCCGAAATCACGATGTTCAAGAAACCTTTTACCACATTAAAACCGGAAACATTGGCCACTTCCTTTTCCAAATACCTTCCGATCTGCTCCCCGATCTGTACAGGATTCCCTTTTACAAATCTCAGCATGGGAAAGACCACTACCGTAATATCCCCATCAAAATCCTTGCGCGTGGGCTGAAATTCCACGGATGGTAATTCTATCTGATATACGGACAAAACCGCTTCTTTTACTTTCTGTTCTAGGGTATTTTGGATATTCATCAACACTTCTGATTAAGGCTGCAAAACTAATCATTTTTTGCCCTTTGCACCCTATAATCAAGGTATTCCAAATGCTTTTATCTAATTTTATAAAAACCGATGAAGAAAACCCTATGCTCTTGAACGTATCCTATAACAACAGGGAAATTACCCGCAAGATAGATACCGAAGTCGGTAAGCCCTACACCTTAAAGGAAAGATGGAATTTGAATGGTATCGGCTCTCCTAAATTGATTATAACCGGAACCAGTATCGAAATCCAAAACTTGCTCATTTTGGATAATAACAGGAACATTTGTTCTATAGAAATGAGGCCAAAAGGAATTATTATCCGTTTTCGTTCCTTATTGGAAACGTATGCCCTGATCGTCCCCTATTATAAATTAGCCATCCATAAAGGAGATATGGCAATATATACCATCTATCGGGACCATTGTTTTATCAAAGTAAAATCCGATACCAAGGCCGTACAGAAATTCTTTAGAAAACTATTGGATCATAAGGCTGATAATACTGCAACTTCCATTGAAGACTTATAAAAAATATTACCAATAATCGATTATAAAATGAATCCGTAAAAATCAATGCATGTCGCACTCGATTCATGACAAAGGCAATGTGAAACTCCTTCTTTTATGTCAAAAGGAAACGCATCAAACCTCGAAAAAAAAGATTTTATTAAAAAACGCTCTTTCGTACTTAAAAAGAGCGTTTTAATTATTCGATATCCATTGGCTATTACCTCTTGCCCAATTCAACAAAAGGTCTGTGGTTCTCTCCGATATATATTTGCCTAGGCCGGCCAATTGGCTCACCTCTAAGTCTCATCTCCCTCCATTGGGCGATCCATCCGGGCAATCTGCCCAAAGCGAACATAACGGTGAACATCTCCGTAGGAATTCCTAATGCCCGATATATAATACCTGAATAAAAATCGACATTAGGATATAATTTTCTATCTACAAAATATTGATCTTCCAACGCTTCCTTTTCCAGGCCTTTGGCAATGTTCAAAATAGGATCTTCTATGCCCAAATTTCCTAATACTTCATCCGCTGCTTTTTTGATGATTTTTGCACGTGGGTCAAAATTCTTATAAACCCGGTGCCCAAAGCCCATAAGTCTAAAGGGATCTTGTTTGTCCTTTGCTTTGGCCATATATTTTTTGGTATCTCCACCATCGGTCTCAATGGCCTCCAGCATTTCTAAGACTGCTTGATTGGCCCCACCGTGCAATGGACCCCAAAGTGCGGAAATCCCCGCAGACAATGATGCGAACAATCCGGCATGTGATGACCCAACGATCCGCACGGTAGAGGTAGAACAGTTCTGTTCATGGTCGGCGTGAAGGATCAATAGTTTATCCAGGGCATCTATGACAACTTTGTTCTTTTTATATTCTTGATTTGGGCGTTTGAACATCATCTTATGAATGTTCTCCACATACCCCAAAGTATCATCTCCATAATCCAAGGGCAACCCTTTCTTCTTTCTCAAGGCCCAAGCTACCAAAACAGGGAATTTTGCCAAAATACGTACTATGGCATGATACATATCTTTTTCCGAAGATACGTCTACCGTAGAGGGGTTAAAAGCGATCAAGGCACTGGTGAGCGAGGACAAAACTCCCATAGGGTGGGCAGATTTAGGAAAACCGTCCAAAATCTTTTTCATTTCCTCATCTACATGTGATTCTTCCTTGATGTCGTTATGGAATTTCTCCAGTTCCCCTTTGTTGGGCAATTCACCAAAAATCAACAAATAAGCTACTTCTAAAAAATCGGCCTTTTCGGCCAGTTCTTCAATAGAATAACCCCGATACCTTAAAATTCCTTTCTCGCCATCCAAAAAAGTAATGGCACTTTCACAAGAACCTGTATTCTTGTATCCAGGATCTATCGTAATTAATCCTCCGGTGGCGGAACGCAACGTTTTGACATCAATGGCGGATTCTTCTTCAGCTCCCTTAATTACAGGGAATTCATATTTTTGACCGTTAAATTCTAATGTAGCTTTATCTGACATTTATTGTAATTCTTGTTATTTATGTGAACCGTAAATTTACGGAAAAGCCATCGTTTTAACAATTAAACAAATCCCTTTAAACAATTATTAACAGGGGGATCGGGAAGTATATAATCCTTAAAGATCTTTACAACAAATACAAAACTTTATAGTATTCGTCAACGGATTTTTCCCAGGTAAACCGCATTCTTTTGGCGTTGTCTTTTATTTTCTTCCATTTTGGTTGGTCATTTTGCCAAATATCCAGGGCCAGATTAAAGGATTTGATCATATCCGTTATTTTTTGGTCATAGGTCTTTCCATCAAAAACAAAGCCGGTCCTTAAATGTGAGACTGTATCTTTCAACCCTCCCGTATGATGTACCAGACACGGGTTTCCGTTGCGCATGGCCAACATCTGACTAATCCCACATGGCTCGAACAAACTGGGCATAAAATAAAGATCCGTCTCCAAATAGATAGAATCTATCAGGTCTTCCGATTGACCATTGGTAAATATAAAATTCCTATGCTTATAGCTCATATCCCGAAAGTATTCCTCATAACCGGGATCACCTGTGCCCAACAACATAAAAATACCGTCTACCTTGTCCAATCTTTTAAGGATTTTTTCAAAAGCTTCCGGTGAACGCATAAAGAAATAAAATTTCTGCTCTGTAAGTCGGGCTACACTGGAGACAATGAATTTAGGCCGTTGTCCAACATATTTCATTATTTTTTCTCCCGTATGCGCCAAGAAATCCGCTTTATATTTTTTTGATTCGTCCTGCAACCATTTAAACAGGGCCTTAACGGTATTCCTATAGAGCAATCCCTTTTCCGCTTTCCTGATATTCCCATAATTGGAAGCATTCAATATTCCGAATAAACGCCCCTCATTGTCCGCTTGTTGTAAATCTTTTTCCAAACTTTCCCCACCTATAAATTCCGGCCTACGACTGGGAATCATCACATCTTCTTTATAGGAAGGGGATACGGTATGAACGGCATCGGCCAAACGAATGCCAACGGCCATTAAGTTTATGCAATCCTGATAATTGGGATCCATCAATGCCTTATGGTCCAGTTCCATATCCGGGAACCAATTATGCACTGAAGCATAGTTGTTATAAAACGGACGAATACCCTGAATCGCCAAATTATGGATGCTGTAAACGTAACGCATTTTCTTTAGGGCCCTATAAACAGGATGGTATGTTTTTAAAAACAAAAGGGTACTCGAATGCCAGTCATGCATATGAACAACATCCAATTTACCAAAAGCCTCTATTTTTATGGCTTCCGCAACAGCCGTACAAAAAATAAAATACTTGATAGAATCGGTATAGAAAGGTTCTTCCGGATCATCGTGGTAAATATGTGCTATACCTCCCTCCTCTATTTCAGGGTGATGAATTACATAATGGGTTATATGTGGATATACTTTCTTTGGCAGAACCTCATAAAGTTCCGCATTATATGTAGTGCCTCTTAACTGGAATTCCAAATGTGCTTTAAAAATACCATCTTGATGTAACCTAGAATAGGATGGCACTACAACATGTACTTTATCCCCACGTCTGGAAATCTCTCTTGGAACATCTCGGACTACATCGCCCATGCCACCCGCTTTACAATTGGCTATGGCATCATTTTCGGCAGAAACAAAAAGGAAATTATTCATATAAAAAATAGAGGAATTTTAGTATTGAATTTTTAAAAAGATAGGCAACTTTTCCGATCATGCCAAAAAAAAAGCCTTTCCGAGTTAGAAAGGCTTTTTATAATTTTAGTATTTTATTTTAAATGCTTTTTCCTTTGGATAGTATGCCGTATCTCCCAGCTCTTCTTCAATACGGAGTAATTGGTTGTATTTGGCCATGCGATCTGAACGCGATGCGGAACCCGTCTTTATCTGACCGGTATTTAAGGCCACCGCCAGATCTGCTATGGTATTATCTTCCGTTTCCCCGGATCGGTGGGACATAACAGAAGTATATCCTGCATTTTTTGCCATATTTACCGCTGCTATGGTCTCGGTCAAAGTCCCGATCTGGTTTACTTTGATCAATATGGAATTGGCAATTCCCTTCTCGATTCCGGTAGCCAGTCTCTCTACATTGGTCACAAATAGATCGTCACCTACTAGTTGTACTTTATCTCCGACTTTATCGGTCAAGGCCTTCCATCCATCCCAATCATTTTCATCCATACCGTCCTCAATTGAAATGATCGGATATTTCTCGGTCAAATCGGCTAAATACTGAGCTTGCTCCTCTGATGTTCTAACAACACCTTTATCTCCTTCAAATTTGGTATAATCGTACTTACCATCTACATAAAATTCGGCAGAGGCACAATCCAAAGCGATCATTACATCATCGCCCAGTTTATAGCCCGCTTTTTTAACCGCTTTTGCTATGGTATCCAATGCATCTTCCGTACCTCCGGCCAGATTAGGGGCAAAACCGCCCTCATCGCCAACGGCCGTACTCAACCCTCTGTCATGGAGCACTTTCTTAAGGTTATGAAAGATTTCCGTTCCCATTTGCATAGCATGGGGAAAGTTTTTGGCCTTTACGGGCATGACCATGAATTCCTGAAACGCTATAGGAGCATCGGAATGCGATCCACCATTAATGATATTCATCATTGGAACGGGAAGTGTGTTGGCACTTACCCCGCCCACATATTTAAAAAGGGACTGGCCCAATTCATTAGCGGCCGCTTTAGCCACTGCCAAGGAAACACCTAAAATGGCATTGGCCCCCAATTTTGATTTGTTGGGAGTTCCATCCAAATCAATCATGGCCTGGTCCACAAGGTTTTGATCAAAAACGGACATTCCGAAAATCTCGTCCGCAATAATCGTATTTACATTTTTCACCGCATTGGAAACACCTTTCCCCATAAACGTATTCCCACCATCGCGTAATTCCACGGCTTCATGTTCCCCGGTAGAAGCTCCCGATGGTACGGCAGCCCTTCCCATAACACCATTTTCCGTTACTACATCTACTTCAACCGTTGGATTTCCTCTTGAATCCAAAATTTGCCTTGCATGCACGCTTCCTATGATACTCATGTGTTTTCTTTCTTTAGTACGTTGATTTTTATGAACCGCAAATATACGAAACCCCCTTGGAGCGAATCATTTATGCACCGTATTTCCAAGGAAAATAACGATTATTTAAACTTCTGCCGTTTGTTTTGCCGTTTTCTCAATTAATCTAAAAAAATCATCGAAAAGGTAATCCGCATCATGAGGTCCAGGGCTTGCTTCAGGGTGGTATTGTACTGAAAAGACATCTTTGTTTTTCATTCTGATTCCCGCTACCGTATCGTCATTTAGATGTACGTGGGTTATCTCCAAATCGGGATTGGCTTCCGCTTCTTCCCGATTAACGGCAAAACCATGGTTCTGGGAAGTGATTTCGCCCCTTCCTGTTGCCAAATTTAAAATCGGGTGGTTAATTCCCCTATGCCCGTTATGCATTTTATAGGTAGATACCCCATTGGCCAAGGCAATGACCTGATGACCTAAACAAATCCCGAACAAAGGCTTATCCGTTTTGATTATTTCCCCGGCAGCGGCAATAGCATCGGTAAGGGGTTCGGGGTCGCCCGGACCATTGGATATAAAATAAGCATCCGGATTCCACTTGGACATTTCTTCAAATGTAGTATTATAGGGAAATACCTTAATATAGGCATCCCGTTTGGCAAGATTCCTTAGAATGTTCTTTTTTATCCCAATATCCAAAGCGGATATTTTATAAGTCGCATTTTCATTGCCGTAGTAATAGGGTTCTTGGGTGGAAACTTTCGAAGAAAGTTCCAAGCCTTCCATACTTGGTACAGCTGCCAATTGCTTTTTTAAATTATCAACATCATCAATATCGGTAGAAATAACAGCGTTCATAGCACCATTATCACGAATGTAACTTACCAAGGCCCTGGTATCCACATCTGAAATGGCAAAAAGATTGTTTGCGTTCAGAAATTCTTCCAGACCGGTATCGGCCAGAGGTCGAGAATATTCATAGCTAAAATTTCTACATATCAACCCGGAAATCTTAACGGATTCCGATTCTATTTCTTCTTTATTCGTACCATAATTACCTATATGGGCATTGGTCGTGACCATTAACTGACCAAAATAGGAAGGATCCGTAAAAATCTCCTGATACCCTGTCATTCCGGTATTAAAACATACTTCGCCAAAGGCCGTCCCTTCTTTGTTCCCAACAGATTTACCATAAAAAATGGTTCCATCGGCCAATAATAACAATGCCCTCCTCTTAGATTGATATTTCATACTGTTGTATATATACTATTATTCGATTAACAAAAAAACATAAAAAAAGGATAAGCTTTTAGGCTTATCCTTTTATAATTATCACTATTTATCGACATTTTATTCTTCAGAATCATCTGCCTTAACTTCTGCATCCGTTTGTGCTTCAACCTTTGGTTCCGCAACCGCCGCCACGGGAGCTTCAGTTTTGGCTCCGCTACCTCTTCTACTTCTTCTTGTAGATTTCTTTTTGGGCTTGCCGACATTGTAAAGTTCGTTGAAATCCACCAACTCTATCATTGCCATATCGGCATTATCGCCCAAACGATTTCCCAATTTGATGATTCTGGTATAACCACCGGGCCTATCGGCAACTTTCTCGGATACTACACTGAACAGTTCTGTAACAGCATATTTGTCCCTAAGGTTCTTGAAAACGATACGCCTGTTATGGGTGCCCTTTTCCGCTGTTTTATTGTTCTCCGCTTTTGATTTCGTAATCAATGGTTCCACAAATTGCTTTAAGGCCTTTGCCTTGGCAACCGTAGTATTGATTCTTTTGTGCTCTATTAAGGAACAGGCCATATTGGCCAACATAGCTTTTCTATGGGCGGCCTTTCTTCCTAAATGATTGACTTTTTTACCGTGTCTCATGCTCTTATTTTATCATCTTGCTACCAAATCCCGATTGCCGTCGGGAGAGCAAAATATGATTGTTTAATCTTTATCTAATTTATATTTGGACAGATCCATGCCAAAGCTCAACCCTTTGTTGATAACAAGTTCCTCAAGCTCCGTTAATGATTTTTTACCAAAGTTCCTGAATTTCATTAAATCGTTCTTGTTGAAAGAAACCAAGTCCCCTAGGGTATCCACTTCCGCAGCTTTCAAACAATTCAATGCACGAACGGACAAATCCATATCTACCAACTTGGTTTTCAACAATTGTCTCATATGCAGGGATTCTTCGTCATAAGTCTCTGTCTGTGCAATCTCATCCGCTTCTAAAGTGATGCGCTCATCGGAGAACAACATAAAGTGATGGATCAATACTTTGGCCGCTTCCGTTAATGCATCCTTGGGGTGAATAGAACCGTCCGTTGTAATTTCAAATACCAATTTTTCATAATCGGTCTTTTGTTCCACACGAAAGTTCTCTATGCTATATTTTACATTCTTTACCGGAGTAAAGATAGAATCCACAGCTACGGTTCCCAGTGGTGCTCCTGATTTCTTATTCTCCTCGGCAGGTACATATCCACGACCTTTATCAATGGTAATTTCCATATTGATACTCACTTTGGCATCCATATTGCAAATCACCAAATCAGGATTTAAAACCTGATAACCGGAAATAAATTTTTGAAAATCTCCAGCGGTCAATTGATCTTTACCGCTAACGGAGATAGAAACCACCTCTACTTCGGAATCTTCGATCTGCTTTTTAAACCGAACTTGTTTCAAGTTCAGGATAATCTCGGTTACGTCCTCTACAACACCAGGTATCACGGAGAATTCGTGTTCTACTTTATCAATCCTTACGGATGTAATGGCATGCCCTTCCAATGAAGAAAGCAATACCCTTCTTAATGCATTCCCGACCGTTAATCCATAACCAGGTTCCAAAGGACGAAATTCGAATTTCCCTTCGAAATCTGAAGAATCGATCATTATTACTTTATCGGGTTTCTGAAAATTAAATAATGCCATGTGGATCGGTGTGTTTATTTAGAGTATAACTCGACGATTAATTGTTCTTTGATGTTTTCCGGAATCTGAAGTCTTTCAGGGACCGAAACAAAGGTTCCTTCTTTCTTCTCGCTGTTCCAGGTAATCCACTCGTAAACGGAATTGCTAGCGGAAAGAGAATCCTGAATACTCTGTAAAGATTTCGATTTTTCCCTAACACCAACAATATCTCCTGCTTTTAGGCTATAGGATGGAATGTTTACCAATTCCCCATTTACCGTAATATGCCTGTGGGATACCAATTGTCTTGCACCGCTTCTTGTTGGTGAAATTCCCATTCTATAAACTACGTTATCCAAACGCGATTCACATAATTGCAACAATACCTCACCGGTAACACCTTCTTTTCTTTTTGCCGTGGCAAATAGGTTTCTAAATTGTTTTTCTAGAATCCCATAAGTGTATTTTGCTTTTTGCTTCTCCATCAACTGAACGGAATATTCAGACTTTTTTCCTCTACGTCTGTTATTTCCGTGTTGTCCTGGAGGATAATTTTTCTTTTCAAAAGACTTGTCGTCCCCGAAAATCGCTTCTCCGAATTTTCTAGCGATTTTTGATTTTGGTCCTGTATATCTTGCCATTTTCTTTTAGTTTGAAAGTGAGATTATGAATTAAGGCTTATCCTTCGATAATCGTAACTACACTTTCCGTGAAATATATTAATACTGATTAAACTCTTCTTCTTTTAGGAGGCCTACAACCGTTATGCGGCATTGGGGTAACATCTATGATCTCCGTTACCTCGATCCCCGAGTTGTGTATGGAACGTATTGCGGATTCCCTTCCGTTCCCCGGTCCTTTTACATATACCTTTACTTTTCTAAGACCTGCTTCATGAGCTACTTTGGAACAATCCTCAGCAGCTACCTGAGCAGCATAAGGAGTATTTTTCTTGGAACCCCTAAATCCTAATTTACCTGCGGAAGACCAAGAGATTACATCCCCTTTTTTATTGGTAAGGGAAATGATGATATTATTGAATGAAGCCGTTACATGCGCTTCTCCAATAGCATCAACTACAACTTTACGTTTCTTGGTTACCTTAGTATTTGCCTTTGCCATACCTAATTATTATTTCGTAGCTTTCTTCTTGTTAGCAACTGTTTTACGCTTTCCTTTTCTGGTCCTAGAGTTGTTCTTGGTCCTCTGGCCTCTCAACGGCAACCCAGATCTGTGGCGGATACCCCTATAGCATCCAATATCCATCAATCGCTTAATGTTCAATTGGGTCTCGGAACGTAATTCCCCTTCGATCGTATAGCTGGAAACCGCTTCCCTGATACGTCCAATTTCATCGTCGTTCCAATCAGAAACCTTGGTATCTTCACTTACTTGCGCTTTTTCCAAAATTTCTTTTGCCCTACTTTTTCCAATTCCAAAAATATAGGTCAAGGCTATCACGCCTCTTTTTTGTTTTGGTATATCAATACCTGCAATTCTTGCCATAATTACCCTTGTCTTTGTTTAAATCTAGGATTCTTTTTGTTGATTACGTACAACCTGCCCTTTCTGCGAACAATCTTGCAGTCGGCACTTCTTTTCTTTATTGATGCTCTAACCTTCATCTTAGTATCTATATGTAATTCTTGCCTTAGTCAAATCGTAAGGACTCATTTCTAATTTCACTTTATCCCCTGGAAGCAATTTGATATAATGCATTCTCATTTTTCCAGAAATATGGGCGGTAACTACATGACCGTTTTCCAATTCTACACGAAACATTGCATTGGACAACGCTTCTATGATAGACCCATCTTGTTCTATTGCCGCTTGCTTTGCCATAATTTATGCTACTTTTCTGTTTTTACCCGTTTTCATAAGACCATCATAATGCCTGTTCAACAGGTATGAATTTACTTGTTGAACAGTATCTATGGCCACACCCACCATAATCAATAATGATGTACCGCCATAAAACAATGCCCAACCCTGCTGCACATCCAATAACTTGACAACGATTGCCGGTAACACGGCCAATAAAGCCAAGAATACCGATCCGGGCAATGTAATCAAGGACATGATCTTATCCAAGAAATCCCCGGTTTCCTTACCGGGCCTGATGCCTGGAATAAATCCACCGCTTCTTTTTAAATCATCCGCCATCTTGTTCGTAGGAACGGTAATGGCCGTATAAAAATAGGTGAATATGATAATCAACAGCGCAAAAAGTATATTATAGGCCCAACCGAATATATCTGCAAATTGTACTTGCATCCACTGGCCAAAAGCCGTATCGTCAAAAGCCTGCCCGATCAATCCCGGTACGAACATAATTGCCTGGGCAAAGATGATAGGCATAACACCGGATGCGTTCAATTTTAATGGAATATATTGTCTAGACCCCATTACGTTTTTCTCATATCCTCCAGATGCCGTTCTTCGGGCATATTGAACCGGAATCTGACGTGTGGCCATGACCAATAACACACTGGCCAGGATTACGAGGAACCAGATAATAACCTCGATCAAAATGAACATTAGACCACCGTTATTGTCCGTGGTCCTTGAAATGAATTCCTGAACAAAAGATTGTGGCATGGTGGCTATAATACCGATCATGATCAAAAGGGAAATACCGTTACCGATACCTTTGTCCGTAATCTTTTCGCCTAACCACATGGCAAAGACACATCCTGTAACCAAAATAATCACCGCCGGCACCATAAAATCAAGTCCTTTTCCTAAAACAAAAGCACTATCCCTAACTCCAAATGCCTCCAACCCATATAAATAGGCCGGTGCCTGAACGATACATATTCCAATGGTCAACCACCTGGTAATCTGATTGATAGTCTTACGACCGCTTTCCCCTTCCTTTTGAAGCTTTTGAAGATAAGGTATGGCAATACCCATTAATTGCACAACAATAGATGCGGAAATATAGGGCATGATACCCAATGCAAATACGGAAGCATTGGCGAACGCCCCTCCTGTAAATGCATTTAAAAGACCAAAAATACCCTGATCTGTACCATCTACCAATCCACCCAATTGTGTGGAATCAATACCCGGAAGAACAATTTGGCAACCAAATCTATACACCAATAAAAGACCTAAAGTAATACCTATTCTATTCCTTAGTTCCTCTATCTTCCAAATATTGGATATTGTATCAATAAAATTCTTCATGCGCTCGTTTATGCTTATAAATTTATGGCCTCACCACCAGCACCCTCAATAGCAGCTTTGGCCGTAGCCGTAAATTTATGTACGGAAACCTTTAAGGAAGCCTTTAATTCGCCACCTCCTAGGATTTTCACTAAATCATTCTTTTTAACAAGTCTGTTCTCAATAAGGGTATCCAAGGTTACGGTATTCTTAACCGCTTTTTTATCTACCAGCTCTTGCAACTTGTCCAAATTGATTCCTTTATATTCTTTACGGTTGATATTGGTAAAACCAAATTTGGGAACACGTCTTTGCAATGGCATCTGTCCACCTTCAAAACCAATTTTCTTAGAATATCCCGATCTGGATTTAGCACCTTTATGACCTCTTGCGGCAGTACCTCCCTTACCAGAACCCTGTCCCCGTCCAAGACGTTTACCACTTCTGTTTACCGAACCTTCTGCGGGTTGTAGATTACTTAAATTCATCAATTCCTATATTTAAGCTTCCTCAACGGAAACCAAATGTTTAACTTTATTTATCATTCCAAGGATATTAGGTGTCGAATCATGTTCAACTACTTGACCTATCCTTTTTAAACCAAGAGCCTCTAAAGTCCTTTTTTGATTCTGAGGTTTTTTTATACTACTCTTAACCTTTGTTACCTTAATCTTTGCCATTTTATTTGGTATTTAGTAATCTGTATTTAAGTAATTAGTATAAATCAGTAAACAAAAATAAACTACTTAATACTATATACCTTGTACTTTATACTTTCTAATTATCCTTTAAATACTTTCTCCAAAGAAACTCCTCTTTGCTGCGCTATTGTTTTAGCATCCCTCAACTGCAACAAAGCATCAAAAGTAGCCTTGACCACGTTATGTGGATTGGATGAACCCTGGGACTTTGACAATACATCATGAACTCCCACAGATTCCAATACCGCCCTAACGGCACCTCCGGCAATAACACCCGTACCATGTGAAGCAGGCTGCACGTATACCCTGGCACCACCATATTTTCCTTTTTGCTCATGAGGTAACGTACCTTTGTTCAAAGGAATACGGATCAGGTTCTTCTTTCCGTCCTCAATGGCCTTTGCAATCGCAGTTGCCACTTCTTTGGATTTTCCGAGCCCATGACCAACAACACCGTTCTCATCCCCAACTACAACTATGGCGGAAAATCCGAAGGCCCTACCTCCTTTAGTAACTTTGGTCACACGTTGAACACCGACCAATCTATCTTTTAATTCTAAACCTCCCGGCTTAACAGTTTCTACGTTTTTGTATTTCTGAAACATACTATTATTTTAGAATTTTAATCCTGCTTCCCTTGCCCCTTCAGCCAAAGATTTAACTCTTCCGTGGTATAAATTTCCACCTCTGTCAAAAGCTACCTTCTCAAAACCTGCCGCTTTGGATTTTTCCGCAATAGCCTTTCCGACAAGGGTCGCTATTTCGGATTTACTTCCTTTTGCGGAGGCAATATCCTTATCCCTAGAAGAAGCTGCAGCCAAGGTTATCCCCTTTTCATCATTGATAATCTGGGCATAGATTTCACTATTGCTCCTGAAAACGGATAATCTTGGTCTTTCCGCCGTTCCGAAGGAAACCTTACGAATCCTTCTTCGTATCCTATACTTTCTTTGCGTCTTTGATAATCCCATAATGCTGTTATTAAGCTGACTTACCAGCTTTTCTTCTTAATTGTTCACCTACAAATTTGACACCTTTTCCTTTGTACGGTTCAGGTTTTCTAAAAGATCTGATTTTTGCCGCTACCTGCCCCACCAATTGCTTGTCATGGGATGTAAGCTTTACGATCGGGTTTTTTCCTTTCTCGGAAATTGTTTCGATCTTTACTTCAGGGGCCAAATTCATCACAATATTATGGGAAAAACCTAATGCCAAATCCAATTTTTGTCCCTGATTGCTGGCACGATAACCTACACCGACCAATTCCAGTTCTTTGGTCCATCCTTTGGAAACCCCTTCCATCATATTATCGACCAAAGACCTATAAAGACCATGTTTTGATTTGTGTTCTTTAGAATCCGAAGGCCTGGCCACCAAAATCTGTCCGTCCTCGTTCTTAATTTCTACACCGGAAAATTCCTGGGTCAATTCACCCAACTTACCCTTAACGGTAATGATATTTTCCTTTATTTCAACCGTAACTCCCTCTGGAATCGCTACCGGATTATTTCCTATTCTAGACATTTTCTAAAACTTTATTCTATTAGTATACGTAGCAAAGAACTTCACCACCAACATTTTCAGCCTTGGCTTGCTTACTTGTCATAACGCCATGGGATGTTGAAACAATTGCTATTCCCAATCCGTTCAAAACCCTAGGTAAATCTTTACTGGGAGCATACTTTCTAAGACCAGGCTTGCTAATACGTTGTATTTTCCTGATTACAGGTTCCTTAGTGGCCTTATTATATTTTAAGGCGATCTTGATAGTACCTTGAACCTTGTCATCTTCGAACTTATAGCTCAAAATATATCCTTGGTCGAAAAGTATCTTGGTCATTTCCTTTTTCACATTGGATGCAGGAATTTCAACTACCCTGTGACCCGCTCTGCTCGCATTTCTAACTCTTGTTAGATAATCTGCTATAGTATCTGTTACCATTTCTATTTATTTTGGTGACGGTTTTTAGCACCATTGCTAAACCTGAAACCAGTTTATTCTTTCTTTTATATTACCAACTGGCCTTTTTCACTCCTGGAATCAATCCTTTGTTTGCCATTTCCCTGAACATTACCCTAGAAATCCCAAAAGTCCTCATATATCCTTTTGGTCTTCCGGTAAGCTTACACCTGTTATGCATACGCACGGGTGAAGCATTCTTAGGCAATTTCTGTAGTGCTTCAAAATCTCCGGCTTCTTTCAGAGCTTTACGTTTTTCAGCGTATTTAGCTACGGTCTTCGCCCTTTTTCTTTCACGGGCCTTCATTGATTCTTTAGCCATACTAGTTCTTTTTAAAAGGTAATCCTAATTCCGTTAATAATGATTTTGCTTCCTTGTCCGTACCGGCAGAGGTAACAAAAGTGATATCCATTCCGTTAATCCTATTGATTTTATCAATATTTATTTCTGGAAATATAATCTGTTCGGTAACACCAAGGCTATAATTTCCCCTACCATCGAATCCGGTAGCCTTTATCCCTTGAAAATCCCTTACTCGAGGAAGTGCAGTTGTTACCAATCTATCCAAAAACTCGTACATACGTTCACCTCGCAAGGTAACTTTTGCACCGATCGGCATACCTTTTCTTAATTTAAAGGCGGCAACATCTTTCTTGGATACGGTCGCTACAGCTTTCTGACCTGTAATCATGGTCATTTCATCCACTGCATGGTCGATCAATTTCTTATCGGCAACAGCGGCACCTACACCCCTGCTCAAAACTATCTTCTCCAACTTGGGAACCTGCATTACATTTTTGTAACTGAACTCCTCCGTTAATGCGGACACAACACGTTCCTTATATTCTTTCTTTAATCTTGCAACGTAAGCCATAACTAAATTACTTCATTGGATTTCTTGGAAAATCTTACTTTTTTACCATCTCTCACCTCATAGCCCACCCTGGTAGCATCTCCAGATTTGGGATCGATCAACGAAAGGTTCGAAACATGTATCAATGCCTCTTTTTTAACAATACCTCCTTGAGGGTTTTTTGCGCTTGGCTTCTCATGTTTTGAAACCATGTTCACTCCCTCTACGATAGCTTTGTTCTTTTCAAGATTTACAAGCATTACCTTACCTTCAGATCCCTTATGGTCTCCGGCGACAACCCTTACCGTATCTCCTGTTTTTATCTTTAATTTTCTCATTGCATTATACATATTAAAGCACCTCGGGGGCCAATGATACAATTTTCATAAACTGCTTGTCCCTAAGCTCTCTAGCTACAGGTCCAAATACACGGGTACCTCTCATTTCTCCGGTCGGATTCAATAAAACGCACGCATTATCATCAAACCTTATATAAGAACCGTCGGGTCTTCTTACTTCTTTTTTGGTACGGACCACAACCGCTGTGGATACCGCTCCTTTTTTAATACCTCCATTGGGCGTAGCCTCCTTAACGGTAACCACAATCTTATCCCCAATAGAAGCATACCTTCTTTTAGTACCTCCAAGAACACGGATAGTCAACACTTCCTTTGCCCCGGTATTATCCGCTACCTTTAATCTAGATTCTTGCTGTAACATAACTTATTTAGCTCTTTCTAAGATTTCTACTAACCTCCAACATTTTGTTTTACTCATAGGGCGAGTCTCCATAATCTTTACCGTATCACCAATGTTACAGTCATTCTTTTCGTCATGAGCAACATACTTTTTTGTTTTCAAAACGAATTTACCGTACATAGGGTGCTTTACTCTCTTTACCTCCGATACAACAATGGATTTTTCCATTTTATCACTGGTAACAACCCCGATTCTTTCCTTTCTTAAGTTTCTTTTTTCCATAAAGCAGAACCAATTATTGGTTTTCCCTATTAGTTAATTCTGTAGCCAATCTTGCAACCGCTCTTCTCACCTTTCTGATTTGAAGTGGATTCTCCAACGGGGTTACAAAATGAGCCATTTTTAAATCTGCATGCTGTTTCTTATACTCCGCAAGTTTCTCCGTAAGTTCTTCAACAGACAATTCTTTAATTTCTTGTTTTTTCATGATTCCTTACGCTTAATTCTCAACTGAATAATCTCGTGCGACAATAAATTTTGTTCTAACCGGCAATTTTTGAGCTGCCAATCTAAGTGCTTCTTTAGCAACATCCATTGAAACACCGGCCACCTCGAATATAATCCTTCCCGGCTTCACTACAGCAACAAAATATTCCGGAGCCCCTTTACCTTTACCCATACGTACTTCCAAAGGCTTTTTGGTTATAGGCTTGTCCGGAAAAATCTTTATCCATAATTGACCTTCCCTTTTCATATATCTTGTCGCCGCAATACGGGCCGCTTCTATCTGACGGGATGTCAAAAAAGAAGCATCCATTGATTTTATACCGAACATACCATTAGAAAGCCTATGCCCTCTACCAGAATTGCCTTTCATACGGCCTTTCTGCATTTTTCGGAACTTTGTTCTTTTCGGTTGTAACATCTTTTACTTCTTTAAAAAATTACTTTCTACGACGGGGTTTTCTTCCTCCGTCCTGTTTTCCACCTTTATTGGACTGCCCTTTCTGCATTCCTACCAAAGGAGATAATTCTCTTTTACCATACACTTCACCCTTCATGATCCAAACTTTTATCCCCAGCTTACCATAGGTAGTTTGAGCTTCGTGCAAAGCATAATCTATATCCGCCCTAAAAGTGGACAATGGTATTCTTCCATCTTTATAAGATTCCGACCGGGCCATTTCAGCACCGTTCAAACGTCCGGAAATCTGTATCTTAATACCTTCGGCATTCATACGCATAGCAGCGGCTATAGCCATTTTTATAGCCCTCCTATAAGAAATCCTACTTTCTATCTGACGGGCAACACTGGCCGCAACAAGATTGGCATCTACCTCAGGTCGCTTTATCTCATAGATATTGATCTGAACCTCTTTGCTCGTAATCTTTTTAAGCTCTTCCTTCAACTTATCTACCTCCTGGCCACCTTTACCGATGATAATTCCGGGACGTGCCGTAGTAACGGTCACCGTAATCAGTTTTAAAGTACGCTCTATGATTACCCTGGACACACTTGCTTTTGAAAGCCTGGCATGGATATACTTTCTTATTTTATCGTCCTCAGCTAGTTTATCACCATAATCGTTTCCTCCGTACCAGTTGGATTCCCATCCCCTGATTATTCCTAGACGATTCCCTATTGGATTTGTTTTCTGTCCCATTCTAGCTTTCTATATTATTGTTAGACCCCAAGACCAATGTTACATGATTGGATCGTTTTCTTATTCTATGTGCCCTACCCTGGGGGGCAGGCCTTAATCTTTTCAGCATTGTACCACCATCAACCCTGATTTCCGCTACAACCAAGTCAGCATCTTCCAAACTTGCATCCTCATTTTTCGCCTGCCAGTTGGCCAGTGCCGAAAGCAACAGTTTTTCCAATTTTCTAGATGCCTCCTTAGGGTTGAACCTTAATATCGCCAAAGCTTTTTCAACTTTCTCCCCTCTGATCAAATCGGCGACCAATCTCATTTTTCTAGGAGAAGTAGGGCAATTGTTAAGTTTTGCAAAAGCGACTTTCTGTTTCTCCGCCTTAATTCTTTCGGCCATTTGTTTTTTACGAACTCCCATAGCTTACTTTTTACCTTTGTTTTTTGCACCTGCATGACCCCTAAAAGATCTTGTCGGTGAAAATTCTCCCAATTTATGTCCTACCATGTTTTCCGTAACGAAAACAGGTACGAATTGCCTACCGTTATGCACAGCAATCGTCAACCCCACAAAGTCCGGGGTTATCATAGAGGCTCTGGACCAAGTCTTGATAACGGACTTTTTACCAGAGGCAATATTTTGCTGAATCTTCTTCTCCAAACTGTAATGAACGTAAGGTCCTTTTTTTAGTGAACGTGCCATTTCTTTCTACTTTTTATTTCTTTCTACGTTCTATTATATACTTGTTGGTACTCTTTGTCTTGGAACGAGTCTTGTATCCTTTGGAAGGTATACCGTTTCTAGACCTTGGGTGACCTCCGGAAGCCCTACCTTCACCACCTCCCATTGGGTGATCCACAGGATTCATCGCCACAGGCCTTGTTCTAGGCCTTCTACCCAACCATCTACTTCTACCGGCCTTACCAGAAACCAGTAATTGGTGATCCGAATTGGAAACCGCACCAATAGTGGCCAAACATCCCGAAAGAATCAATCTCGTTTCTCCAGAAGGCATTTTCACGGTAACAAATTTCCCATCCTTTGCCATTAATTGCGCAAAAGTTCCGGCACTTCTGGCCATAACCGCCCCTTGTCCGGGACGCAATTCGATACACGAAATAATAGTTCCCAATGGAATTGCACTCAAAGGCAAGGCGTTACCAATTTCAGGAGCCGATTTGGCACCGGAAGAAACTTCCTGCCCCACCTGAAGGCCATTCTGGGCGATTACATATCTTTTCTCTTTATCGGAATATTCCAACAGAGCAATAAAAGCCGTTCTGTTCGGA
Organism: Maribacter spongiae; assembly: GCF_047345125.1. Classification (NCBI taxonomy): domain Bacteria; kingdom Pseudomonadati; phylum Bacteroidota; class Flavobacteriia; order Flavobacteriales; family Flavobacteriaceae; genus Maribacter; species Maribacter spongiae. The sequence continues at coordinate 82,933 of NZ_JBLFEQ010000006.1, forward strand.
TCGTATTCTATAGATTTTACGGTTGCCGCAACATCTTGCTTATCCCTTTTAAAATCGATTACACGATACCTTCTTTTATGACCACCACCCTTTTGGCGAATGGTCATCTTTCCCTGACTGTTTCTTCCTCCAGACTTTTTTAACGGAGCAAGCAAGCTTTTCTCCGGCTTATCAGCAGTAATCGCATCAAATCCGTTTACTACTCTAAAACGCTGTCCAGGAGTGACTGGTTTTAATTTTCTAACTGACATTTTTCGTCTTTATAGATTACTGTAAAAATCGATAACATCACCTTCCACAACATCAACGATCGCTTTTTTAGTAGCATTTGTCTTACCGTGCTGCACACCGGTTTTTGTATATCTGGATTTTCTAGTAGGTCCGTAATTCATGGTCCTGACTTTCTTTACCGAAACACCATATGCAGCCTCTACCGCATCCTTGATCTGAATCTTATTGGCTTTCGGATCCACATAAAAACCATAACGGTTGTTCAACTCGCTTTCCGCGGTCATTTTTTCCGTAATGATTGGCTTTATCAACACACTCATGGTTCTACTATTTATTTAGGTTCGATTCAATTCCTTCCAACGAGCCTTCCGTAAACACAATGCTATTAGCATTTAGTATTTTGTAAGTACTTAATTCTGAGTTAGTTATAACGTCTGAACCCTTGAAATTACGCGAAGACAAATATACACCTTTATTCGAATCGCCCAACACTATTAAAGATTTTTTATTTTCCAGACCCAAAGACCTTAAAACCTGTACAAAATCTTTTGTTTTTGGCGTGTCAAAATCAAAGTCCTCCACTACCAAAATAGCTTTCTCTTTAGATTTTAAACTCAAGGCCGATTTTCTTGCCAAACGCTTGAGTCCTTTATTCAATTTTTGGGTATAATCTTTTGGTCTTGGGCCAAAAATTCTACCACCACCTCTAAAAATAGGCGATTTTATACTACCGGCCCTGGCCGTACCCGTACCTTTTTGTTTTTTGATTTTTCTGGTACTTCCCGCAATTTCCCCACGCTCTTTTGATTTGTGGGTACCTTGTCTTTGATGTGCCAAATATTGCTTAACATCCAAATAGACCGCATGGTTATTCGGCTCTATAGCGAAAACGCCGTCAGAAAGGTCTGCCTTCCTACCCGTGTCTTTTCCTTTGATATCTAAAACTGCTACCTTCATTACTTTTCAATAGTTACGTAAGCGTTCTTATGACCAGGAACACACCCTTTTACGACGATAAGGTTTTTCTCTGGAACTATTTTCAATACTCTTAGGTTCTGAACGGTAACGCGTTCCCCGCCCATTCTACCTGCCATTTTCATACCTTTAAAAACTCTTGCAGGATATGATGCGGCACCTATTGAACCCGGAGCTCTAAGACGATTATGCTGACCATGGGTAGACTGTCCCACTCCACCAAAACCATGTCTTTTTACAACACCCTGGAATCCTTTTCCTTTTGATGTCCCTACAACATCAACAAATTCGCCTTCTTTAAAAACGTCAACACCTACAGTGTCTCCTAATTTAAACGTTCCTTCAAAATCTTGAAATTCAACGACTTTTTTCATAGGAGAAGTACCTGCCTTTTTAAAATGACCGATCTCGGCCTTATTGGCACGCTTTTCTGCCTTGTCATCGAAACCAAGCTGAAGGGCACTATACCCGTCTACCTCTTCGGTTCTGACTTGGGTAACTACACATGGGCCAGCTTCGATAACGGTACAGGGAATATTTTTCCCGTTCTCGTCAAAAATACTGGTCATGCCTACTTTTTTTCCTATTAACCCAGACATACGTATTTATATTAATTAAAATTTATTTAAACTCTTTTCAAAAAAATAGGGTCAAAAATAATTTAACCCTTAAATTATTCTTTCTCCGTTTTTCCCTTGCACGCAGCTCGGGACATGTTTATTCAATCAATGATCTTCCCTTGATCGATCAAAAGAAAATCAGGCTCTATACTCATTAAACCTTGATCTCTACCTCAACACCACTAGGAAGCTCCAATTTCATAAGAGCGTCTATGGTCTTTGATGAAGAGCTGTAAATATCCAACAATCGCTTATACGAACTTAATTGAAATTGCTCACGGGATTTTTTGTTCACGTGAGGGGAACGCAAGACCGTAAATATCTTTTTATTTGTTGGCAAAGGAATCGGACCCGTTACAACAGCTCCTGTAGTCTTTACCGTCTTTACGATTTTTTCAGCGGATTTATCCACTAAGTTGTGATCGTAAGATTTCAGTTTTATCCTTATTTTCTGACTCATTTTTAAACTATTAAGCTGTTACTCCTTTAGCTGCCTTGATTACCTCTTCCGATATATTGGAAGGTGTTTCGGCATAATGTGAAAATTCCATGGTAGATGTTGCACGACCTGATGACAATGTTCTAAGTGACGTAACATAACCGAACATTTCGGATAACGGAACTTCACCTTTTATAACCTTGGCACCTGCCCTATCGCTCATATTGGAAATTGTTCCCCTTCTACGATTCAAATCCCCAACGATATCACCCATATTCTCCTCAGGGGTCAAAACTTCGATCTTCATAATCGGTTCCATCAATACGGCACGTGCAGCTTTTGCAGCAGCCTTATATCCTAATTTGGCGGCCAATTCAAAAGATAAGGAATCAGAATCCACAGGATGGAAAGATCCATCTTTAAGAGTAATCTTCATGCTATCCATTTCAAATCCGGCCAAAGGACCGTTCTTCATAGCTTCCTTAAAGCCTTTTTCAACAGCAGGAACATATTCTTTTGGAACGTTACCTCCTTTTATCTCGTTAACAAACTCCAATCCTTGCTCATCTCCTTCTACCGGCTCCATCACAAAGACGATATCCGCAAATTTACCACGACCACCGGATTGTTTCTTGTACACTTCCCTGTGATCCGCTTTTTGAGTCAAGGCTTCCTTATACTCAACCTGAGGCTGCCCTTGGTTAACCTCCACCTTAAACTCCCTTCGTAAACGATCAACGATGATATCCAAGTGAAGTTCACCCATACCCGATATAATGGTCTGGCCGGAAGCTTCATCTGTTTTGACCTGGAACGTTGGATCTTCCTCGGCCAATTTAGCCAAAGACATCCCCAATTTATCCACATCGGCCTTTGTTTTGGGTTCAACCGCTATACCGATTACGGGATCAGGAAAATCCATACTTTCCAATATAATCGGATGTTTCTCATCGGACATGGTATCCCCGGTCTTAATATCCTTAAAACCAACGGCAGCACCTATATCCCCAGCTTCTATATAGTCAATGGCATTCTGCTTATTGGAATGCATCTGATAGATACGCGATATACGTTCTTTCTTACCGGAACGATTGTTCAATATATAGGAACCTGCATCCAAACGTCCTGAATATGTTCTAAAGAATGCCAATCTTCCCACAAAAGGATCCGTGGCAATCTTAAACGCCAAAGCTGAAAACGGTTCTTTAACATCCGGTTTTCTTTCGATTTCATTACCTGTATTGGGATCCGTACCCACAATGGCATCTTTGTCCGTTGGGGAAGGCAAATACCTACACACCGCATCCAACAGAAACTGAACTCCTTTGTTCTTGAAGGAAGAACCACAGACCATTGGAATAATGGCCCTATCCATAACGGCCGCCCTTAACGCAGCATGGACCTCATCTTCCGTAATAGAATCCTCATCTTCAAAAAACTTCTCCATCAATGCCTCATCATATTCCGCAACAGCTTCTATCAAGGCAGCTCTATACTCCTTAACCTCGGCCTTCATTTCTTCCGGAATATCGATTACGTCAAAAGTGGAACCAAAATTGTCATCATGCCATACGATCGCCCTGTTTTTTGCCAAATCAACGATTCCCTTAAAATCGGCCTCTTCACCAATAGGCAAAACAATGGGCACGGCATTGGAACCCAACATTTCTTTAACCTGCTTGCACACATTAAGGAAATTAGATCCCTGACGATCCATTTTGTTCACAAAACCTATTCTCGGAACCTTATAATTATCCGCAAGCCTCCAGTTTGTTTCGGATTGTGGCTCCACACCATCTACCGCACTGAACAAGAAGACTAACCCGTCCAACACCCGCAAAGATCGGTTCACCTCTACGGTAAAGTCAACGTGTCCGGGAGTATCTATTATATTAAAGTGATATCCTTTCGCATCGGCGGTCGGCTTGCCATTTTCAGTTGGAAAATGCCATTCACAAGTCGTTGCAGCGGAGGTAATGGTAATACCCCTCTCCTGTTCCTGCTCCATCCAGTCCATAGTGGCCGCACCATCATGCACTTCACCTATTTTATGACTGACCCCGGTATAAAAAAGAATACGCTCGGTAGTTGTCGTCTTTCCGGCATCAATATGGGCAGCAATACCTATATTTCTTGTATATTTTAAATCTCTTGCCATTTCTGTTCTAGAATCTAAAGTGGGAAAATGCTTTATTTGCTTCGGCCATTTTATGGGTATCGACTCTTTTCTTGACCGCTGCACCTTCTTCCTTGGCGGCAGCTAAAATCTCCGCAGCCAGTTTTTGCGACATCCCCTTCTCATTTCTTTTACGCGCATAGCTGATCAACCATTTCATGGCCGTGGAAATTTTTCTATCCGGTCTTATTTGCATCGGAATCTGAAACGTTGCTCCACCAACCCTTCTACTCCTCACTTCTACGTGCGGCATTACATTGCTCAATGCATCTTTCCACAATTCCAAAGCCGTTTTTTCCTCGTCCGTCTTTTTGGCATCCACAATATCGATAGCATCATAGAATACACTAAATGCTACGGATTTTTTACCATCCCACATCATCATATTAACAAACCTTGTTACCAATTGGTCATTAAACCGCGGATCTGGTAAAAGTGGTCTTTTCTTTGCCTGTCTTTTTCTCATTGCTTCTCTTTAAAAAGTTTAATTACTTCTTAGGTCTTTTTGCACCGTATTTAGATCTACGTTGTGTTCTTCCGGCCACCCCAGCGGTGTCCAATGCCCCACGAACGATGTGATATCTAACTCCTGGCAAATCCTTTACCCTTCCGCCCCTTACTAATACTATCGAGTGCTCTTGTAAATTATGTCCTTCACCGGGAATGTAAGCGTTCACCTCTTTACCATTGGTCAACCTCACCCTGGCAACTTTACGCATTGCAGAGTTAGGTTTTTTTGGCGTAGTGGTATAAACACGCGTACAGACACCCCTTCTTTGAGGACAGGAATCCAAAGCAGCCGATTTACTCTTCTTAGTAATCGTGGACCTTCCTATTCGTACTAATTGTGAAATTGTTGGCATACTATATTATATATGTATAAAATAACCCCCTATTTAAGGGTCGGCAAATGTAGTAATATTTCATAATAATTCAAACCCCCATGTATTTATTTTTGAACTTTATTTCAAATGGTTATAAAATCTTTTATGGATCTGTCATCTTTATAAGAATAATTACCTCCTTTCCTCATCTCATAGAAGTATGGAAAACACAAATCCTATCGCCCATATATTTATGTATTCCGAAAATACATATGAAGCCTTCCAAATGAAGGAATTTCTTGAAACGGAACCTTTGGAGGAGCCGTACGGATCAAAATAATTACTACATACGGATACATCGTTAGATTATCAAGGGGTTTTCCTATTTTTGCCGCATGCAGAAAACCCATCAGATATACGGAATCAGAGCAATTATTGAAGCCATCGACTCCAATGAGGAAATAGACAAAGTCTTTGTACAAAGAGGCCTTAAGGGGGATTTGATGCGGGAATTGGAACATCTGTTACGTAAAAATGAAATAAATACGGTTTATGTACCTATAGAGAAACTGAACCGGTTGACCAAGAACAACCATCAGGGGGCCGTGGCCAATATCTCTCCCATTCGGTTCCACTCTTTGGAGGAATTCATGGGCATTATTGAAAGGAAGGAAGGTTCCGCCCTTATCCTTCTCTTGGATCAATTATCCGATGTACGTAATTTTGGCGCTATTATCCGTACAGCAGAGTGTACGGGCGTAGATGGTATTATCGTTCAGAAAAAAGGTGCTGCACCGGTAACACCGGACGCCATCAAAACTTCGGCCGGGGCTGCCTTTAAGGTTCCCATAATCAAGGTAGACCATCTAAAAGATGCCGTGTTTTATCTTCAGGCTTCGGGAATAAAAGTTGTTTCGGCAACGGAGAAAACCAATAATTCCGTTTATGATGTTTCATTTAAAGAGGATACCGCAATTATTATGGGTGCCGAAGATCGGGGCATCTCCCCTTCAATTTTAAAAGCTTCCGATCAACTTGCCAAACTTCCCTTATTAGGCGAAATTGGTTCGTTGAACGTGTCCGTGGCATGCGGTGTGTTTTTATATGAGGCCGTTAGGCAACGGTTGAATGACTGATTCAATTTATAAGATCATCAGTATCTTTATTACTTCTATAAAAATAATTCACCTTAATATTCTCAAAATCCTCTTTTTCCTCTTCTATCGTTCCAACAAAATTCCCGTCCTCATCAAAGTGTTTTAAAAAAGGATCTTCTTCCGCTTTAAAATCCTCTTTTTCCCATTCAAATTTTTTGGGAGCGGGCAATTGGGCCTTTAGAAGGAACGCCAATACCAAACCAGTTAAAAAACCTCCTAAATGTCCTTCCCAAGATATGCCCTCTTTTACCGGAAAAATATACCATAATAGACTTCCATAAACAAAAACCACGACCAACGATAATGCTATTAATCTATAGTATTTGGTAAAAACCCCCTTAAAAAAGGTAAAACTGGCCAATACGTAGATAAGCCCGCTGGCCCCGATATGATAAGATGACCTCCCAATGCCCCATGTAACGATTCCTGAAAGTACTATTCCCCATAGGACGACCTTCCAAGCGACATTGCGATAAAAATAAAACAAGGCAGCAAGAAGAACGGCCAACGGAATGGTATTGTTATAAAGATGTTCCAGGGACCCATGGATAAACGGACTCAAAACAATTCCCCTCAACCCCGAAAACGTTCTTGGCAATACCCCAAAACGATTCAAATTGACCCCCATTGCCAATTCCGCCCAATACACGCTCCAAATAAGCAGAACAAAGAAAATAGGCACTAGTAAAACATTATTGGAATATCTAAAATTTTGATTATCGGACATAGCACTAAAATTAAGGGGAATACATCAATTTTCCAGCCATAACCCCAAATTCTGTTAAATTGTCATTTAAAATAATTCCGGGAATAAAAATCATATGGACATCTTTCTTCCATTGAGTATGAACCAACTTTATTTTACTTTTACCAAATGAACGAACCGTTGGCGGAAAGGGTACGCCCCAAAACACTGGAAGACTATATTAGCCAAAACCACTTGGTAGGTGAAAAAGGCTCCCTAACGCATCAGATCAAAAAGGGGGTCATTCCTTCCTTGATTCTTTGGGGGCCTCCGGGAACGGGGAAAACCACCCTTGCCCATATTATTGCGGAAGAAAGTCAACGTCCGTTCTATGTGTTGAGTGCCATTAACAGCGGTGTAAAAGATATAAGGGAGGTCATTGAGAAGGCAAAACAATCCGGGGGACTGTTCACTTCTAAAAATCCCATTTTATTTATTGACGAGATACACCGGTTTAGCAAATCCCAACAAGATTCTCTCTTAGCGGCCGTTGAAAAGGGTTGGGTCACCCTGGTGGGTGCAACCACGGAAAACCCTAGCTTTGAGGTTATTCCCGCATTATTATCACGATGTCAGGTCTATATCCTCAACGCTTTTGACAAAAAAGACCTAGAGGTGCTTTTAATAAGGGCCATGGAAAAAGATACCTGGCTCCGATCCAAAAAAATAACCCTTGAAGAGACGGAAGCACTTTTGCGATTATCCGGGGGAGACGGTAGAAAGCTATTGAATATATTCGAGTTGGTGATCAATTCAGAAAACACCGATACAATTACCGTTACGGATAAACTGGTCCTTGACAAAGTGCAAAGGAACACTGTTCTGTACGATAAGACGGGAGAGCAGCATTATGATATAGTATCTGCGTTCATTAAATCTATCCGAGGTAGCGATCCCAATGCGGCGGTCTATTGGTTGGCCAGAATGATAGAAGGGGGCGAGGACGTAAAATTCATCGCCCGTAGAATGCTCATTTCGGCCTCCGAGGATATCGGATTGGCGAATCCTACGGCCCTGGTCATTGCCAACAGCACTTTTCAGGCGGTGTCCACCATCGGGTATCCGGAAGCACGAATTATATTGAGCCAATGTGCCGTTTATTTGGCAACCTCGCCAAAAAGCAATACCAGTTATCTGGCCATAAAGAAGGCACAACAAACGGTACGGGAAACGGGAGATCTATCCGTTCCCCTTTCTTTACGGAATGCCCCGACAAAATTGATGAAAGACCTAGGGTATGGTGAGGATTATAAATATGCCCACGATTTTACCGATAACTTTGTGGCCGCGGAATTTCTCCCCGATGAGGTATCGGGTATGTCCTTTTACGTTCCCGGAAACAATCAACGAGAAAATGCGCTAAGGGAGTTTTTAAAAAATCGTTGGAAAGAAAAATATGATTTTTAGAACTTGATATTCAATTCTTCCTGAATCAATTTATTGCCCTCATAATATTCAAACACCCATTTTCCCTCTTTTTTATGGACTATTCCGTTTTTTCCTTCCGCCTGTGCCATGTAAACATTATCAGTAGAGCTTTTTAATAGCTTCATCTTTACTTTGGGTGAACTGTCTACCAATTGAAAACCATTGGAAAGTGATTGGGCATACCAAATATCATTGGGATCCGGTTTATGTATCTTTAACTTTTTCAATTCGTTATTTTTTCCCTTTTTGATATCGGAGGCAATAGGTTGCCTGTCTTCATATAATTGCTCCGTTTCCGTCGCTTTTTGAACAACGGCCGTATTTGTATTTTTTGAAACCTCACTGACATCACTCCGGTTAGCTTGCGGTTTTTTATCATCCAGTTTTTTTACATCGTTTTTAAAACTTATGGTAATCGGTTCGGAGGCTTCCGTTTTTTCCTTGTACTCATAGTTCAAATTGTTAAAAGAACCCATAGCTTCTCGCAATGCCTCGGAATAGGCCTCTTTATATGCTTTTATTTTGCTTTTGCCTTCCCGGGTAGAAAATACGGCATTCCCGCTACAATCCTTTAATGTTACGATTACCCCGGTCCTGAACAAACGCGACTTGTCCTCTAATGATGTCATAAGTCCCAGACATCTATTTTTGCGCAGATCATCGGGCAAGGCATCATCATAAACGGTCGAAAACCCTTTTTGGGTCAAAAGGTATTTTACCAAAGTACTGGTCTGATATTGGTTTTCTCTTTTAAAGCCGTCAAAATGTTTTGGTACAATAATGTACTTATATTCATTTAAATTAACCTGCCCTATGCCCATATAATTGAACAATACAAAAACGGATATTATTATAGTTTTCAAAATTCTAAATTTTTAGATTTCCTTATCTGAAATGAAAAAAGTGTGCCAAACAAAAATAAAAAGGGAAAAACAAGGCCCTACACCATCATTTCCTGCCCCAAGATATGATATTTAATCCTAATTGAAAAGATGCATAGTTACTGGCCGCTATGTTTTGGTAAGACAGTAAATTGTCCGCCATTAGATAGAAATTTACGGGGCCTGCCTGTAGATTCAATCCCAACCCGACATTCGTATAACTAAATTTGTCCGCGGTATAAGTCGCCTTTAATGCCAAAGAATTGCCCAATCTTCTTACATAAAAGGCCGTTATTGCCATTTGCGGTCCTCTGGGCCTATTGATAACATATAATTGCCCTCCTGCTGAATTTCTATAACGCAAGGCACGATCATTGCCTGAAGATACGGTAGGGGAACAATCACAGCTTTCGTCCAAATTCCCTATAGGTTTTCCAAAATCATGCCTAATGGAACCGTATAGTTTTGTGGGCCTAAAAGTAACATAACCTTTATTGGTAGTTGCAAAAGGAATCAATTCCTCGATATCATCTACCAAATCTTGCCAAAAATCCCTATTCAGATCGGCAAAATCTTCCAATACATTTATTTCTATTCCTTCTGTAGTTGCTTTTCCGTTAAGACTATAGGTGTACACGTCTCCACTGTGATATATAAACCCCAAGTCCAACAGGCTTCCCGTAAGGACGGTCCGTTCGTTCAAATGATAGGAAAAACCCAAATCCAGGCCAAGGCCCAAATCCCCGCCAAACAATGCTCTTTTAAGAACGCTATTTGCCACGTTGCCTTCATTTTCCGCATTTCTTATTTCGCCAAAACCGGAACTCCTTAGTTTGAGATCTGCATCCAGGGTAGTGGACAGAGGATTGTTCCGCCCCTCGGTATTCACCAAATAACCCTTATTTCGGGTGGTATTGTAATCCAAGATTCCGGCGTAAATTTTCCCTCTGGCCCCAAGGGTAAGCCCCCTCTTCATTTTTTTGTTCACACCAAAATGAATAACGTTCACCATACTGCCCCCGGCCTTTAAATCGCTTAGGTCAAACCTCCTGTCCAGTTGGTCGGCATTTCCTTCAAAAACCAAAAACGCATAGTCCCGGGGCCAATATGCAATATTATCAATTTCCAGATAGGAACCGAATGAATAAAAAACATTGGGGTCCTTACTACGAAAACCTCCGCTCAGCCATGTTATCTGAGTGTTCCAACTAAATTCATCCCTGGTCTTTAGCCCCTGTAACATCCGGTTACGGACTTTGTCATTGATGTCCAAACCGTCCGCCGCAAAAAGCTCATTGACCGCAATTCCGTTTGAACCACCATACCCCGAGATACCGGATATTATCGGAATTCCACTAAACCATTTAAAGTCCGTTTCCATTCCTGGATTGACCATCAAAGATTGTGGAACCTCCATAAAATCATAAAGAATCTGCTTGTTCTGCGCATGTACAAAACCAATGCCTATAAATACGCTGATAATGAACTCCCGAAAAAATCTCATTTTAAACGCAACGTAAATTTACCACTGGACCTTAGTATCAGGGCCGGATCGGGAAGGCCCGATGTACTGGTATTGTCTCCCTGGTTTCCAGCGCTTAGCCTTATCGTGGTCGTGTTCCTAAGGATATCGATATCTTTTCCTGCATTGCCATAGATCACTTCCCGCAACAGCACGGCAGCGGGAGCGGCGGTCATCTGAAAGAGCTCGGTATCCAGAACGGTATCGCCCGCATCTAAAAACTCGATCGTTATCTCTATATCCTTACTGGTCGTATTTTCCAATTCATACGTTATGGAACCTTCCAGGACCCTATCTGCAAAAAGGGCTTCTTCAAAAGCATCGAAGTTAAAATCCTGGGAAAAGAAGTTAATTCCATTGATCCGGTTGATCAAACTTTCCTGGGTCTTTATAAAAAAAATACTTGCTTCGTAAGTAGGGGTGATTTCCAAATCGTCATACTGATTGAAATCCAGGTCTTCCGAACACGAAACCATCAAACTAAAAACCGAAAAAAACAATAGTGTTTTAGATATATTGCTCATTTTATAATCGCTAAAACCAGAAGCGGATTTATGGCAAATCCGTTATAGTATTAGTAATAACTCTATAAATAGGTTTTTATTTCCTGTAGGTGACCAATGATCGGGCAATGGTTATGAGGTGGTTCGTCATTCACCATAAAGTGTAACGTTTTCATCCCTAAAGCCTGGGCACCAAAAATATCGGCTTCCAGGTTATCTCCTATCATAATGGAATTTTCAGGGGATACCCGGGCTTTTTTCATGGCCAGTTCAAAAATAAAGGGATCTGGTTTTTTTACGCCCGCCATTTCGGAATCCACAACATGGTCAAAAAAAGAATGGATCTTGGCGTTTACAAGTTTCTTTTTCTGAACTTCCCGAAACCCGTTGGTAATAATATGGAGTTTATATTTTGGTCTCAAATAATTTAAAATCTCGATGGTATCCGGAAACAGGTGACCGAAAGAGGACAGGTGTGCAATATATTCTTCGGACAAACGATGTATAGTATCGTCGGAAATCTCATGGCCCAAAGTATCAAATACACTTCTTAACCGTTGATATCTCAACTCCGATTTTGTGATTTTTTCCTCACGGTACAGTTTCCAGAACTTAAAATTTATCGGCACATACACGTCTAAAAATTCGGATAACCCAACTTTAATAGAATGTTGGCTTAATATTTTTTCAAACGTCAATGCAGAATTTCTTTCAAAATCCCAAAGGGTATGATCCAAATCGAAAAAAACATCACTGACCAAATTTTTATACATGATAATCCCTTAGCATTGTTTTGTATATATCCAACCAGTCCAACGTTGTATCGCCACCTAATAATTCATTGGAAAATACGGTTATGAACGAGCCTTGCACTTTTTTGATATCATGGTATATGGCATCAAACTGCATTTTTACCTGATCCCTGTTCTTCATGTTCACAAGCGCATAATCGTGTAAGGTAAATGGATGGATCTTAATAGGTTGTTGGACCTCTAAAGGAATATCATATAAATAAAACGATGTACAGGTACCCGCTCTAAAACCAACTTCATGGGTGTAGCCCATCGTGAAGTCATCTGAAAATTCAGTGGTCAAAAGATTACGGTACGTATCGGGTACATCCACTCTATTATAGCGCATTCTGCAATTATGTACGGGCCTGTTTATTACATTCTCCAAATTATTCTTTTCCCTTTTCAGCATCTCTATATTATCAAAAGAACTGTAAGAGGCAGCCAGGGCCACCGTACTGTAATCGGCCACATATTTGATCAGGGACCTAAACCTATTGTTGTTTATGGATAGATTTTTATCATAGCGCGAATAATCTGCAAATTGGAAAAAAAAAGTGCTCTTTATTTTAAACTGCTTGTGAAAGGCTATCAATGTGGCAAAATTATCATAGGGGTCTTTTTTAATTTTCAGCCAAACCCCTATTCTTTCGGACACCCTCCTCAGTCTAAAAGTTCCTAAATCCCATAAAAGCCCGGATATTCCCCTTACCACGCCCCTATGGGCATAACAATGGGAAGTGGTCACATCTACTATGGACCGGTAATCATAAACCCTTCTTTTGTGTTCCAGGTCCGGGAACCGTTCCTTTAATACCGATAATAGTTTATAGGCCCAAATATCCACCACTGGGCGTTGAAGAAATTGGTTTTGATAGGCCAAACTGTCTTTTGGGGAGAATTTGCCATGTATATCCTTTACATGGGGCAAATACTCTTCATATCTACTTAAAAGAAAAAAACTTGCGGAAAAAACATCAAAAGGAATAGCACTACGTTCCCCACATGAAAAAAAGCAGGGTACCCCATCCCAATCCGCAACATTGATCTGCATATCATTAATGCCCTGTTCGAACAAAAGATCGTGGCTACGCACAAAAAATTCATTTTGCAACGGCTGCTTTGTAAAGGTTATTTTAGCATCCGAGTGCTTTATAAATTCCTCTACTTTTGTCGTAAAGCCAATTTCCATACCTAAAATCCTAGTGAAAATATGCTTCATGATATAACTGAAGCGAGGCGTGATCTTATGGGTATAGATTAGTAACATTTAAAGAATTTGGCCGTCCGCAAAACTAAAATAATCATGCTGGGTAATAATAAGATGGTCCAAGACTTTGATATCCAAGGCTTCTCCCGCTTTTTTAATTTTTTGTGTGATTTCCTTATCGGCATTGCTCGGCACCAACGTACCGGAAGGATGGTTATGGGCCAGTATCAAACCCACCGCACCAAGTTCCAGGGTCTGTTTCATAATTAGGCGAATATCTACCAAGGTACCGGTTATCCCACCTTTGCTCAACTGGGATTTATGCATTATTTTATTGGCATTATTGAGAAATAAGATCCAAAACTCTTCATGTTCCAAATCTCCCATGAGCGGGAACAAAAGTTCATATGCATCTCTACTGCTTCCTATTTTTTTGATTTTGGTTTCGCCCTCTCCCCTTCTCCGCCTTCCGATTTCCAGTGCAGCGGCAATGCTTACTGCTTTGGCCTCTCCAATACCTTTAAACTGCATCAATTGGTTTATGGACAATCTTCCCAACTCATTTAAATTATTGTCTACCGAGGCCAAAATCTTTTTGGAAAGTTCCACCGCACTTTCAGATTTGCTTCCAGAACCGATCAATATGGCGATCAACTCCGCATCGGACAGTACGGACCGCCCTTTCTGAACTAATTTCTCCCGGGGCCTATCATCGTCCGACCAGTGTTTTATAGAAAATGGTATGGGATTTTCTTGCATTGCCTAAAGATAATGAACTAATTATTCTATCGTAAATTTCTTCCCGATTATAAGTTCTACATCATGAAACTCTTTTTATCCAAACGAAAAATAGGTTTGTAAAACGGATTAAAAAAATTACGCTATACCATAAATCATTGTAGAAAAATTCATCAAAATTCCCATAATCAAGGACAAAAGGGCAATACGGACAAATAATAAACTACAATATATCAATCGTATAGCCTAGCCTTAACCTGATCCAGATCCAACCCGCCATAATTTCCGGAACTCATTAGCAAAATGGAAGTATCCTTATAATCTCCCTCCATAACAAAAGCGTGGAACGATGCTGCATCCGTAAAAATCTTCAGGTCATCCTTTTGAAAGGCTTCTGAAATTTGTGCGGGTGTAACCGCGGCCAGCTTTTTGATCGCTACGGATTCCGGTAAATAAAAAACAACCGCTACATCGGCGGCATCCAATGCTCCTTTGTATTCTCTTAAAAATTGCGGATCAAAACTACTGTAGGTGTGCAGCTCTAAACAGGCCAATAACTTGCGATCGGGGTATTGTTCTTTTACAGCTTTAGTGGTCGCCGCAACTTTACTGGGGGAATGGGCAAAATCCTTATAAAGGACGCTTGTAGCATTTTCGGCCAATTTTTCCATACGTTTGGAAGCACCTTTAAAAGTCGCAATGGCCTCATAAAAATCAGCTTCGTCCACGCCCATGTTCTGGCAAATCCATTTGGCGCCCGCAAGATTACTCAGATTATGCTTTCCAAATATCGCTATGGGCATGGGGCCTTCCGGGGTTTCCAATAAGGTCTGCCCGTTTTCAACAGTATATTCCGGGGTATTATAGGGAAACTTTCGTATGGTATTCTCCGATGCTTCAACAATTTCTTTCACCGTTTCATCATCTGCATTGTACGTAATGCTTCCTCCATTTACAATACGGTCCACAAAAATCCCGAACTGTGCCGTATAATCATCAAAAGTGGGAAACACGTTTATATGATCCCATGCGATACCGCTCAACAAGGCTATATTGGGTTTATACAAATGAAATTTAGGCCTGCGGTCTATAGGACTGGAAAGATATTCATCGCCCTCCAACACTATAAAATCATTCTCCTCCGTTAAGTGTACCATGCGATCAAAACCCTCCAGCTGGGCCCCTACCATATAATCCACATCTTTATTATGATAGTCCAATACATGTAAGATCATAGAGGTAATGGTCGTTTTTCCATGGCTTCCCCCGATTACTACCCGTGTTTTATCTTTGGATTGTTCGTATAAAAACTCGGGATAGGAATAAATGGTCAATCCTAATTCCTGGGCCTTTAACAATTCCGGATTATCGGCTTTGGCGTGCATACCCAGGACTATGGCATCCAGCCCTGCATGGATTTTTTCCGGAAACCACCCAAAACTTTCAGGTAACAGCTCCTTTTCGGCTAAACGGGACCTTGAAGGCTCAAAAACAACATCGTCACTACCCGTAATGGTATATCCCTTGTGTTCAAGGGCCAAGGCAAGATTGTGCATGGCGCTACCTCCAATAGCAATAAAATGAATCTGCATATAAAAAATTTAAGCTCCAAAGATAGGGATAGCGAATAGCAACACAAACCGCTTTAGGATTCTCAAGTTTATTTTTATCTTAGAAAAAAATAAGCGATGCACCTAAGATTATCGGATATCCCCTCAAAGGAAGTCATGCCCGGATACCATGGCAAACTTGTTCATTCGGAAAATATGACCTGGGTTTTTTGGGACGTTAAAGCGCGTGCCACAGTGCCTGAACATTCCCATAAACATGAACAGATAATGCATGTAGTGGAAGGTACTTTTGAATTTACGTTGGACGGTGAGACCAAAACGTATCATGCGGGTGATATTGTTATCATAGGTTCCTATATAAAGCATAGCGGAAAGGCTTTGACCCCTTGCAAACTTATGGATGTCTTTAGTCCCGCCAGGGAAGAATACCAATAACGGACAATCTAAAAAATGAAGATAGACCTGATCGGGAAGAAAGCTCTGGTAGGAGGCAGTAGTGCCGGTATCGGCAAAGCCATTGCCCAACAATTGGCAGAAAGCGGGGCAAGCGTTACGGTGATGTCCAGAAATGGGAACAAACTAAAAAAAATTGTTTCTAAATTACCCACGGACAAAGGACAGACACATCAGTATATCGTCGTTGATTTTACGGATTTCAATCAATATCAGGTCATAATTTCGGATTATTTTGAACGTAATACCGTTGATATTCTGATTAATAATACACAGGGGCCTCTGGCGGGCAATGCATTGGAAAAGAAAATAACCGATTACCAAAACGCTTTTGACCTGCTTTTTAAGACCGTGGTCTTTACCACGGAATTGGCCTTGAAAAAAATGACACAGAACAATTGGGGCCGAATCATTAATGCCGCTTCCGTTTCCGTAAAAGAACCTTTACCCTATCTGGCACTTTCCAACACGATCAGGGCAGCGGTCACCACTTGGGCAAAATCACTCGCCACGGATGTGGGCAGGAACGGGATTACCGTCAATAATATATTGACCGGTTATTTTGATACGGATCGTATAGGCCAACTCAATGCCAAAAAAGCCGAACAATTGGGTATCGAAAAGACCGAAGTCCTAAGGGAAATGGAGTCACGGGTGCCCGTAAGACGTATTGGTGACCCAAAGGAATATGGCTATCTGGTCACTTTTTTGGCCTCGGAAAAAGCGGCCTATATCACCGGAACCAATATTCCTATTGATGGAGGTCTGTTAAAAAGCCTGTAATCGCAGGTCATTTCTTTGATCAATACGAAGTCATTGGCATTCTTCCCTTCACGAAAATATTATTTCCCTAATCGGTATTTGGCATTGGTACGGCTTTTGCAAATCTTTGTTGCGTAAATTTAACGTAATGAAATTATTGATAGCTACATTCACCATAGTACTATTTTCACAGATAGTACCAGCCCAAGAACCGTCCAAATCATACGATACCCTTTGGGAGCAGGTTTTTAGCTTGGAAACCGAAGTGTTGACCAAATCCGCTTTGGAGGTTGTGAACACCATAAATACAAAAGCCAAAAAGGAAGGCAACGGTGGCCAAATTATTAAATCATTGCTGTTCACCTCAAAATATGCCCTGATCCTGGAGGAAGATGCCCAGTTAAAGGTCATAAACGACCTAAAACAAGAAATTAAAAAGGCCCAGTCCCCTGTCAGTAACATAATGGAAAGTTATTTGGGCAAACTGTACTGGCAGTATTTTCAACGAAACCGTTATCAATTCTATAACAGAACGGCAACTTCACAAAAGATAGACTCCATTGATTTCAGGACCTGGGACCTGACCATGCTCTTCAAGGAGATTTCCATCCATTTTGAAAAATCACTGGAAAATCCCGAACTGCTTCAAAAAACAGAGCTATCCAAATTTCAGGACATTATCGATCAACAAGAAGGTTCGGAAAATTATAGATCTACATTGTTCGATCTATTAGCGCACACCGCACTTGAATTTTATAAGACGGGTGAAAACAATATCGCCCGACCCACCGATAAATTTCAAATAGATGATCCTGAATTATTGTGCGAAGCCTATTCTTTTACGCAATTGAACATTCCAGAAACGGATGATAGCTCCTTACAGTTAAAGGCTTTAAAACTCTATCAGGATTTAATCGCTTTTCATTTTGGACATCCCAAACTGGATGCCTTGGTCGATGTGGATATAGAACGATTGTCCTACATCTATGATCACTCCGTATTTGATGATAGGGATCCGTACTATTTGGAAGCCTTACAAACCTCTGCCAAAAATTTAAAAAATCATGAAGTTTCTGCACTGTACAATGCTGAAATCGCCCAACTCTTCTATAAACAGGGCAATACATACATACCAAAAACCAATGAAACCTATAGATGGCGGTTAAAGGAAGCCATTGCCCTATGTAACCAAATGGAAGCTCTTTTTCCCAAAAGCCGTGGTACGGAAAAGTGTATCGCGTTAAAATCGAGAATACGTTCCAAAAACCTGAAACTTACCACGGAGCGTTATATTCCCGCAAACAAAATTTCCCGTTTATTGGTCAATTACAAGAACTACGATGAATTAAACTTAACGGCCTATAAAATCTCAAAAAAAGAATGGGAAACACTCAACGATCTTTATCCATCTTCAAAACAATTGGAGTTTATTAAAAAACTAAAAAAGGCAAAAAGTTGGACCGCACAATTACAAAACGAACAGGATTACCAATCCCATGGTCTGGAAATAAAAATGCCGGCATTGCCCAATGGCCAATTTCTCATTTTTGCCACGCCACATAAACAAACTACGGAAAAAGAAGATATGGTTTTTGCGTTCAGCAAGATACAGATCACCGATCTGGCCATACACGAATACCATGGTTCACAAGAAAAAATCTTTCAGGTCATAGATCGCAATAATGGCGGCCCTAAAAAAGGGGCCAAAGTCACCCTATATTACAAACGAACACATAACGGACCGTTATTGAGTAAAAATCTAATCACGGATTACAAAGGCCTGGTTACGGTTCTCTATACAAAATCCGGTTTTTCCGTCCAATATGTAAAAGTGGAACATGGCGGTGATGTAGCTCATTTTGGAGGCACTTACATCAATAGAAAGCAAAAACCACAAAAAGAAAGTATACGGTACCAGACCTTTTTGTTCAAGGACCGGAGTATCTACAGGCCAGGGCAACCACTATATTTTAAGGGAATAATCATTGAAAAAGATGGGAACAGTTCACAACTGGCGGCGGACGAAACCATTACCGTTGGACTGTACGATGCAAACGGCCAAATGGTTACTGAAATCGATTTTAAAACCAATGATTACGGTTCTTTTTCGGGGGAATTTATTTTACCCCCTTCCGGACTGACCGGAGAATATTATTTAGAGATCCATGGCCTTTCGGGGATAATAGATGACACGTTCTATTTTTCCGTAGAGGAATACAAACGCCCCAAATTTGAAACCGCTTTTAATCCCATAACAGATACTTTTAAAGTCAATGACAGCGTAACCCTAAAAGGCCGCGCCAAAGCCTTTGCCGGTAGTGTTGTTTCGGGCGCCAAAGTAACGTATAGGATTCAACGTAATGTGAACTATCCGCAATGGCATTATTGGGGCCGTCCTCGTTTTTATGCGGAACCCCAGGAAATTGGACATGGCGAAACAATTACCGATGCTGATGGAAATTTTGAAATTACCTTTAAAGCCCTACCAGATCTCACCTCAAAAAAAGAGGATTTGCCCCTATTCAATTACACCGTTACGGCAGACGTTACGGACATTAACGGAGAGACACAAAGCGCATCTACAATAGTAACGGTGGGTTATCATGCGGTAACGGCAACCATTGAAATTGATTCCCGATTGGAAAAAAACAGTAGGGGCCATAAAATTATGGTGAACACCCATAACCTGAACGGACAACCCGTTCCAGCAAAGGGAACCGTCAAAATATACAAGTTAAAGGGGCCAAATGCCGTATTGCGCCCAAGGCCATGGCCCGCACCCGATTATCAAAATTGGACCAAAACGGCATTTGAGGAACTCTTTCCCCATGATGCCTTTGCCACGGAACATGATCCTACCACTTGGGCAAAAGGGGAACTGGTCTTAAAAACGGATTTTGATACTAAAAAAAGCAATGAAATCCCCTTGAAAAATATCAAAAAATGGATTTCGGGCCAGTATATCCTGGAGTTGGAAAGCAAAGACCGGTTTGGGCGAAAAGTAACCGCAAAAGCACAAACCATTTTATTTAGCGATAAGGAAAAGGAATTGGTAGATCATCGATTGTTTGAAGTAAAAACCGACAGACCAACATACACCATAGGCGATACAGCGGAAATATCCTTTTATACCGGGTCGGAAAATTTGACTTTGACCTATTGGATAGAAAAAGACCGAAGAATCGTTAAAACAGATTTGCTCTATCTTAAAAAAGGGTATAAATCCATTAAAATCCCTGTTTTGGATACGGATGAAGGGGGTTTTGTAGTCAACTATAGTTTTTCGGCCTATAATTCTTACCACTCCGGCAGCGTTACCATTCCGGTACCCTATCCGGATACCGACCTGGAAATTGAAACGGTTACTTTTAGGGATAAAGTACGCCCTGGAACAGATGAGACCTGGAGTTTTAAGATAAAAGGGCCAAAGGGCGGAAAAGTTTCAGCGGAACTTTTGGCCAATATGTACGATGCTTCCCTAGATCAGTTCAAAGCGCATAATTGGTATTTCAATCCCATTCAAAAGCCATATTATTATCCTATTTCCAAAGCAAATGCCAATTTAAGTTTTGGAACAATAAACTTTAGGAATTACAATCCAAATGGATCATACCTAACCGTTCCCAATATCAATTATGATCAATTTGAATGGTTTGGCCTAAGTTTTAACAACTCCCGTTATGCCCAACAAAGGTATTTAAGAAAACAACGGTCCAAACTACGAAACACTTCGTATTGGGACACTACGGTAAAGGAAGGTTTTGTAAAAGGAACCGTATATGATGCCAATGGGCAACCCTTAGTTGGTGCCACCATACTCATAACAGGAGCTACTATAGGCGTGCAGACCGATTTTGATGGTAACTTTTTGATCAAGGCCAAAGCAGGGGACAAATTGACCTTTTCCTATATTGGATTCGTTTCCATTTCCCAAATAATTGGAAAACACAATGTATTGAACATTCATTTACGGGAAGATTCCAGCACCTTGGACGAAGTTGTCATTGTAGGCTACGGAACTTCAAAACGAGAAGAAATAGTGGGAGCAATACCCATAATGGCAGAAGAATCACTTGAGATGGAAGCGGACCGGGTACCGCAAGGGAAAATAGCCGGAGTACATAGTGCTCCCGTACCAGTAGAGAACAAAGCAAAAATGGATTTTGACAATGCCCAGATTCGTAAAGACTTGCAGGAAACGGCTTTTTTCTTTCCGCATTTGACCACGGATAAAGAGGGGAACGTAAGCTTCAATTTTACGACCCCGGAGGCCCTGACCCGTTGGAACCTTCAGTTATTGGCGCACACCAAAGATTTAGACCAAGGTGCCCGAACACTTTCCGCGGTCACACAAAAAGAATTGATGGTATTGCCAAATCCCCCTCGTTTTTTAAGAGAAGGGGATACCATCACTATCAGCGGTAAAATTTCCAACTTGTCCAATAAAGGTTTGGAGGGTTTTGGCCTGTTGGAATTAACGGATGCACTTACGGGACAAACCATGGATACGATACTCGGCAACATCCCAAAAACACAGGCCTTTACTGTTGATGCAAAAGGGAATACACAGCTTTCCTGGAAGATAAACATCCCGGAAGGCCTACAGGCAGTGGAATACAAAATAATGGCCAAAGCGGGAAACTTTAGCGACGGGGAACAAAATGTATTGCCCGTACTGACCAATCGAATGCTGGTAACGGAAACCTTGCCCATGTGGGTAAACAGTGATCGGACAAAGACCTTTACACTAGATCAGCTAAAGGACAATACTTCCACAACGTTGAAGAACCATAAGCTCACTTTGGAAATAACGTCCAACCCGGTCTGGTACGCGGTACAGGCACTCCCCTATTTAATGGAATACCCTTATGAATGCAATGAACAGATTTTTGCCAGGTATTATGCCAATAACCTGGCTTCCTTTATTGCCAGCACCAACTCGGGGATCAAGAAGGTTTTTGATCAATGGCGAAATTCCGATGCTTTGTTGAGCAATTTGGAAAAAAATCAGGAATTGAAATCGTTGATCATACAAGAAACCCCATGGTTACGTGATGCAAGATCGGAAACCGAGCGGAAAAAACGAATCGCACTATTGTTCGATTTGAACAAAATGAGGAACGAGCAGGGTATTGCACTAAGAAAATTGGAAAACGGCCAATTATCCTCGGGAGCATGGCCCTGGTTCCAGGGCGGTACGGGAAACAGGTATATCACCCAACATATTATGACGGGCCTAGGGCATTTGGCACAACTGACCTCCACGACCTTTGATATTCAAAAAAAGGATACTGGGCAGTTTAACGAACAAATGATCAAAAAAGCGATACGTTATTTGGACGGGGAATTTGTGTCGGAATACGAACGAATGAAAAAACGCACGGACAATCTTTCAAAAGACCGTCTGAGCGTTACCCAAATCCACTACCTGTATATGCGCAGTTTTTTTACGCACATCAAAACCCCTAAAAAGGTGGACGAAATAAAAGGCTATTACTTGGGGCAGGCAAGACGCTATTGGGCCAAAAGAAATTTGTATTGCAAGGGAATGTTAGCACTTGTATTGCACAGAACAAAAGACGAAAAAACAGTAAAAAAGATAATTCGTTCACTTAAAGAAAACAGTATCATCTCCGAAGAATTGGGTATGTATTGGAAAGAGAACATAGCTTCCTGGGGATGGTATAAGGCACCTATTGAGACACAAGCGTTATTGATCGAGGCTTTTTCCGAAATTGACGGAGATACCGCCATCATAGATAATCTCAAAATTTGGTTGTTAAAAAACAAGCAGACCAACCGATGGAAAACAACAAAAGCGACTACCGAGGCCGTCTATGCCCTATTATTACAGGGAAGCGATTGGCTTTCTATAACCGATACCCTTACCGTTCATATCGGTGGAGAAAAAATCGAACCCTCAAATCCCGATAACCACCACGGGAAAAATACAAAAATAGAAGCGGGAACCGGTTATTTTAAAACCACTTGGAACGCTATGGAAATTAAATCTGAAATGGCCGAAGTGCAGCTTTCCAAAAAAGGAAATGGTATGGCCTGGGGAGCCCTATATTGGCAGTATTTTGAGGATCTGGATAAAATTACCCCTGCCGAAACACCTCTTCGGCTCAAAAAGAAACTCTTCCTTAAGAAAAACACGGATACCGGCGAAATTATTTC
This sequence comes from Maribacter spongiae, assembly GCF_047345125.1. Lineage (NCBI taxonomy): Bacteria > Pseudomonadati > Bacteroidota > Flavobacteriia > Flavobacteriales > Flavobacteriaceae > Maribacter > Maribacter spongiae. The sequence continues at coordinate 106,139 of NZ_JBLFEQ010000006.1, forward strand.
GGAAATAACCCCAGATACCCAATTAAAAGTAGGGGACCTGATCCGTGTTCGGATAACACTGAAAACAGATCGGGATATGGAATTTATCCATATGAAAGATATGCGTGCGGCCGGTTTTGAGCCCATAAATGTACTTTCGCGGTACAAATGGCAGGACGGTCTGGGCTACTACGAAAGCACCAAGGATGCCAGTACCAATTTCTTTTTTGACCACTTACCAAAAGGCGTCTATGTTTTTGAGTATGGCCTAAAAGTGAACAATGCGGGCAACTTTAGCAACGGGATCACTACCGTACAAAGTATGTACGCTCCGGAATTCAGTAGCCATAGTGAAGGAACAAGGGTAAAAATACAATAGCGGCCGTTATACCGGCATACCATTAATACGCCGGGCAACTTGTTGAAAAACTACTTTTACTCATCAAAAACAAGGTTATACTAAATATCGGTTTCAAATCCCCTGACCATAGTATAGTTTGGAGGTATAATCCAAAAACCAAAATATTATGGGAAAGGCATTTAGTATATCCGTACAAAAACCATGTTCCGAAAAATACGAAGACTTTGGCAAAACCGAAAAAGGAGGGTTCTGCACAACATGTCAAAAAGAGGTAATTGACTTTAGTATCATGTCGGAAATGGAAATAATTAATTATTTTAGTAATAACAATGGGGAGCTATGTGGTCGTTTTAGAATGGCACAACTAAAAACCTATCGGTCAAACAAAATGAGAACAAATAACAATCTTCTGTTGAGAGGTATAGGGATAATGAGTTTTTCACTATTGTCCTTATGTGCAGTTTCCAATACGCTGGCACAAGAAAAAGTTCGTTTAAATACCTCCGTAAAAACCGAAACAAGCACCGATAAAAGCGAAGAATCGACCCATTTACAGCTAGTGGACAAATATACCGTTAAAGGCACCGTACTGGATGAGGAAAATTTACCCTTGGCCGGGGTCAACGTTGTGCTAAAGGGAACCCGTGTAGGTACGCAAACCGATTTTGACGGAAAATTTGAATTTCCGAAATCCCTGGAGGCAAATGATGTTTTGGTCTTTAGTTATTTGGGCTATGAAACCAAAAAGTACAAGGTAGCTAAAAGCGAATCCGAAGTCTTGGACATCACGATCATTTTTGATGCTGTTGACGTTGAGTTAATGGGAGAAGTAGTGGTTGGCGGTGTTCATAGGACAAAACGCAATATCTTTCAAAAATTCATTGCCCTGTTTAAATAATGAAACGGGTTTTATGGCTATTGCTATCCGTACATGCGCTATCCTTTGGGCAGCGATCTGATTTTGGCCACATCAGTTTTAAAAAAGCGGATAGCATTGCTTTATCCTATAAAGGGGAAAGCCTTAAAAACCTGCCTGTACTTACCCATAAATTAACGGTTAACCTATCTACCGGTGTTGAAAAATTCAGGGCTATTTATACATGGGTCTGCACAAATATCGAAAATGATTACGATGCTTATCTAAAGACCAAGAAGAAGCGTAAAAAACTAGCTGAAAACAGGGAAGCATTTTTACAATGGAACAATGGTTTTACGCCCAAAGTATTTAAAAAATTACGGAGCCAACGCAAAACGGCCTGTACGGGCTATGCTTATTTAATCCGTGAGATGGCTAATTTAGCCAATATCAATTGCAAAATTATAGATGGGTTCGGTCGCACGGCAACGTTAAGTTTAAATACCGGTAGTCTTCCGAACCATTCTTGGAATACCGTAAAACTCAATGGCAAATGGTATTTATGCGATGCCACATGGTCTGCGGGAAGCGTTATTTTTGAGAAAGATGGCCCCGTATTTAAAAGTGAATATTTTGACGGTTACTTTTTAGGGGAACCCGCTTTATTCGTAAAAAATCATTATCCATTGAAAAAAGAATGGATATTGTTGCCAGAACCCCCTACTTTTAATCAGTTTTTAGAGGGGCCAATAATTTACAAAGAAGCATTTTGTTCTAATATCATCCCCATGGCACCGATCCAAATGAGATTTGAAACGGTGCGAAATGTACCCATCCCGTTTAAATTTAACGTACCCGACACTTCCTCCGCCAAAAATATACATCTGCTTTTGAACAATGGCAGTTCCGATAAAACGGTGCGACCTGAAGTTACGCGTCATCAGGAAGAATATATTTTTCAACATAGCTTTGATAAAGCAGGGTTGTACGATCTTCACATTTTGGTTAACGATACTATAATTGCCACTTATGTAGTGCGAGTGAAGCGGAAGCGAAAGTAAACCATTATAGATTTGAAATCCATAGTTCTAATAAAAGAGTGAAATTCCTTTAAGCATGGTCCGCCATTCAGAATGTGGCACGAAGAGGGATCCTATTGTGATCAAAATTTCTCGTCACTCGTTCCTCACTCTGTCGAAATGAAGAGATATCCTTTAAAATTTATGGAAACTAAAACAACTGCAATGGATTCCCGTAGTTATCGGGAACAGGGTTTTAACCTTTGACCAGGTAATAAACCTATCAGAATTTTTGCTCAAAAAACATCTTTGGATTTTCCGATTCTTAAAACCGAACTACAGACTCATCTTATCCTTAAAGAGATAGGACTGTCTTCTAGATACTTCAATTTCATTACCGTTTTTCATCGTCAATTTTAATTTCCCATTAAACCAGGGTATGACATTATGAATGAAATTGGTATTGATAATCTGTTGGCGATTCGCTCTAAAAAAACATTCTTCGGGCAATTTTCCCTCTATTTGGTTCAATGATCTATAGAGCATCGGGCTTTCATCTTGAAAAAAGACACGGGTGTAATTGCCCACTATTTCAAAATGTGAAATATCGCCTATCTTGACCAACCAACATTTTTCACCATCCTTGATGAATATCTGACTACTGTCCGTTAAACGCTCCCTGGCATTGGAAGGGACCTCGTTTTTATCGTTCAATTTACCCTCGACCTTTTCCATTGCCCGGGCAAATCGTTTTTCATTAATGGGTTTTAAAAGATAATCCAGGGCATTGTATTCAAAGGATTTTAGGGCATACTCATCAAATGCCGTGGTGAAAATGGTAATGGGCACCTCATCCAACATTTCCAACAATTCGAAACCGTCTTTTTCGGGCATATTAATGTCTAAAAACAACAAATCCGGATGATTTTCCTGAATTAATCGATATCCATTATCAACATTTTCGGCCTCTCCGATAAGTTCGATCCGGGCATGTCCCTTTATAAGTTCCTTCAGCTCGTTACGGGCCAATCTCGAATCTTCTACAATAATCGCTTTAATCGTACTCATAAAGGAATATTTATGTGTGCCACCACCTCCTCATCTACTTCTTTTAAGGAAAAGGAAGCTTTCCCCCCATACAGAAGCCTTAGCCGTTGCCTTATGTTTTTGAGTCCCAATTGGGTGGAATCATGAATCATGGCCAACTTACCGGTATTTATGACTTTTATGGATAAAACCGTATTGTTTTTAGTTACGATCAGTTTTATGGTCCCCCCGGACTTTAAGTTGGAAATACCATGCTTAGTGGCATTTTCCACTAATAGTTGAATAATCATAGGCGGAATTTGAATACCCAGTACTTCTTGATCGATCTCTTGAACATACCACAACCTATCTTCAAACTGTATTCTGGACAGGGCTATATAATTATCCACCATTTCCAGTTCTTCTTCCAGGGCAATAGCATTTACATTGTTCTTGGTAAGGGAATACCGTAACATTTCTGAAAGTTTGGTCAGCATATCCCTAGACCTTTCAACATCTTCTAACATCAACCCTCGAATATTGTTCAGGCTATTGAACATAAAATGGGGGTTGATCTGCCCTTTTAAAGTATTCAACTGTGCCTGTTTTAAGGTTGTATTCAATTGGGAACGTTCAAACCTATCCGTATTTAACTTGAATACAATTTTAACGGACATATAAAAAATAGTCCACCCCACAATTAAAAATAAGGCATTGAGTATGGTCAATCCTATTCCAAAATCCTCATAAAATTCTGGCGTTTCAATATGATGCTTCCCCAAATGGTCTTTCAGATAATCCGTTAAAAAATTAAGAACACTATACAGCAGTGAAGTGATCAATACCGAAAGTCCTATTTTCAATAGTTCCCTTCTATTAAAATTATCCAAAGAAATATTTCGCTTTAAATAAAGACGCAATAATGAAGTTGAAAAAATTCCTATCAAAAATCCGGCGAGCAAAGCATACTTATAAAATTCACTTTGCCTGTATTCACTACTTGGAGCCATTAAATAACTATAATACACCAATGCGCCCCAACCGGATAACTGTACTGTCCAAAAAGCAATATCCCATCTATAGGTCCTTAGGAAAGATGCCATGCCGTATTTCTAATTTTTTCAAATATAAGTAAACTAATGGGGTAGCCCGGGTATTTAAGCTACCACCAAAAGTAAACTTAAGATCAAGGAAAAAAGTAATTTTACTAAAGCTATCATGACATTATAATTAATTGATTGTAAGATTGATGAATAAACCCGTTTATGCTTCGTAAGTTTCTTTCCTTTCAATGCTATTTTATTTCTGTCAAAATACTGTTCCTATATAGGTCGGTCCGATGTATAATAGGAAAAGTAATCCAATAACGGTTAAAGAGCCCATGACCGGTAATCTTGTTTTGTTGATCGTTTTCATGTATGGTTTTTATTGAACTCGTTTACCGTAAAATAACCCGATATAAAAATACATGGAGAACGGTCTTCGTCATAACAAATTATGACGAACGGTAGAATGATCTGCCCGAACGGGGAATTTGCTTAATTCAAGTAAATTATGATAGTCCATTCATTATATCACATAAAAGTAATATTCTGCAGAAGCCCTGGGAATAAGATTTTTGTATATTTTGAAAGCGTTTTTAGGGAATGGAAAAAGTCAGGATGAGTTCACAAAAGGAAATCACTTTTTTCGTTGTTTGGGAGGGTACTTATCAAAAATCTTGATTATCAATTCTTGCATTTTTTGTTCCTTAAGAGCCGGTGGGTTATTTTCTTTATATCCACTTACACTCACCGCCTGCCAAATCAACATATCCTTTGTTGCATCTACCAGGTCCAATCGTAATTCTCTTTTTATGTTCGGGGCACCTACGGGCAAACCAACGGATACCCCACCGCCAACGCTACGGCCACCACCTCCAAGACCTACGGCAACAGTATTATTGGGCCGTGACCGATAAATAGTACTTTTTATATCGATCAATATGTCCGGTTCTTCGGAAAACAATAACCCTTTGGACCGTAAGGTGATGTCCATGGCCTTTAACAGCCTTTTTTCTTCTAATTCGTTCAGACCGGTTGCCATATCATCAAAATAATTATAAGTGGTATAGCTGGAAAAATCCGTCTTATGGTCAAAATCATAATTTACCCGGACAGACCCGCAGGAAATAAATAACAAGAGCAGGAAGATTGAAGCTAAATATTTCATATACCGCACTTTATATAAATGTAAAGAAAAAATGGCTGGTTTTGAACCTAATATTCAAATATTCGATTAGGCGTTAAGCATGGTCCAGAGTTTATCCTTCAATTCCGTAATGCCCATTTGTGCTACGGATGAAATGAACATATATTCAACGCCCTGTATATCCTTATCTAATTCGGTTCGCATCTCGGCCATCAATTCCCCGTCCAACATATCGCTTTTAGAAATAACGACGAAGCGTTCCTTATGCAAGAGCTCGGGGTTATACCTGCGAAGTTCGTCCAATAAAATTTTATATTCCTTGCCAATATCCTTACTGTCCGCAGGGATTAAGAACAACAAAGTAGCGTTTCTTTCTATATGCCTTAAAAAATAATGTCCCAAACCTTTCCCTTCCGCAGCACCTTCGATAATCCCGGGAATATCGGCCATCACAAAACTTTGAAAATCACGATATTCCACGATTCCTAAATTGGGTTTTAACGTGGTGAACTCATAATCCGCAATTTTGGGCCTAGCAGAAGTAATTACGGATAGCAAGGTAGATTTTCCGGCATTTGGAAACCCCACCAAGCCAACATCGGCCAATATCTTTAACTCCAGGGTCACCCGAATTTCCCGTCCGGGAATACCGGGTTGGGCATATCTGGGGGTTTGGTTGGTGGCCGATTTAAAATGCCAATTGCCACGACCTCCCATACCGCCTTCTATCAAAATCTTCTCCTCGCCCGGTTCCGTAATCTCAAAAAGGATCTCATTGGTTTCCGTATCCCGAACGACCGTTCCAAGGGGCACATCCATAAAGACATCTTCCCCGTCCGCACCGGTACTCCTACTTTTCGCGCCATGCCCCCCGTGGCCCGCCCTAAAATGCTTTTTGAATTTGTAATTGACCAAGGTCCACAGGTTTTGGTTTCCACGTACGATAACGTGACCGCCACGACCACCATCGCCCCCGTCCGGACCTCCTTTGGTAATGTATTTTTCCCGATGTAAATGCACGGAACCTTTGCCCCCGTTACCCGATTCGGCAAATACCTTAACATAATCCACAAAATTACCTTCGGTCATAGATTGTTTTTACTGAAGTTATCTTTATCGATAATTAATCAAAAATCCAAAAAAGGCCATCCGCCATCTTTATTATGCCATAACCGAACTTCGCAATTAAAATGTTCTCCTATTTATACTGAACAGGAAACCGAAGAAACGCTTTAAAATTGCTCGATCACTTTAGTCAATCTTTCCGTGATTTCGGCAATACTTCCAATGCCGTTTACACTATGGAATTTATGCTGTTCTTCATAATATTCCTTTAACGGCGCGGTTTTGGTATTGTATTCGTCAAAACGATTTCGGATTTTATCCACGTCCTGATCATCCGTACGGCCACTGATCTTTCCCCTTTCCAACAAACGTGCTATCAACACCTCGTCATTGGCCTCCAAAGCTATGGTGGCATTCACGTTCATGTCCTTGGATTCCAAAAAATTGTCCAGGGCCTCCGCCTGTGCCGCCGTTCTTGGAAAACCATCAAATATAAAACCGTCAGCATCGGGGTTTTTATCCACTTCGCTCTCCAACATTTTAATGGTTACTTCATCCGGTACCAAATCGCCCTTATCAATATAGGACTTGGCCAAGGTTCCTAATTCGGTACCGTTTTTAATATTGTATCGGAAAACATCTCCTGTAGAAATGTGCTTTAAATTGTACTTATCCTTTAAAAATTCTGCCTGTGTGCCTTTTCCTGCCCCAGGTTTTCCAAAAAGTACAAGGTTGATCATATGCTTTTGGTTTAGTTGGTATATTTCTTTTAAGTTTCTTCCTAATTCCTTATAATCCAGTCCATACCCGACAATAAATCGATCCGGTATTTCCAAGCCAAAATAATCAATGGTATACTCCCCATTATATATCTCGGATTTATAAAAAAGACTGGCAATCTTGAATTCCTTTACATTGGTATTCGTAAATAGATGTACCAATTCCTGCAAAGTTCTCCCGGTATCTATAATATCTTCCAAAATAATAACACTGCGCCCTTCAATATTTTCGGGTAGGTCCAATAAGGTTTCCACAATTCCGGTAGAGGTAAGCCCTTGATAAGAGCTCAATTTCACAAAAGAGACTTCACAAGGATGGGGGTATGCCTTTAAAAAATCCGATACGAACATGAACGAACCATTGAGTACCCCTACAAAAATGGGCGTCTCATCGGCATAGTCGGCCGCAATCCTATCGGCAATACCCTTCACGGCCTGCTGAATTTCCTTTTCGCTTAGAAAAGGCTTAAAAAATTTGTCATGCAGCTGTATCAATTTCAAATTATTAATAAGGTTGGCAAAGATAGCATTTTGCCCTGTGTTTTTTGAATTTAAAGGGATAGGATTCTCATATTTAGATGTATTTTTGTCGTAAATCAGGTCGATTTAATTCTAGAACATATCCCGGACCTTATGAATTATTTTTCTTCGGATTTTAAGCTTGGTATTTTAGGTGGTGGGCAATTGGGCAAAATGATGCTATACGAAACCCGAAAATGGGATATCGCCACCAAGGTTCTGGATGCTTCCATCGAAGCGCCTTGCAGAATAGCCTGCAATGAGTTTGTTCAGGGGAGTCTCCTAGATTATGAAACGGTCTACGGTTTTGGAAAAGACGTAGATGTGCTTACCATTGAAATTGAAAATGTTAACCTTGATGCCCTGGAGCAATTGGAAAAAGAGGGCGTTAAAGTATATCCGCAATCGAAACCGTTACGCATTATCCAAAATAAGGCCAAACAAAAACTGTTCTATGTGGACAATAATATTCCTACGGCGGGCTTTCAACGCTTTGCTTATTTGAGCGAAATCAAGGACAGTATTGCCAATGGCGGGCTTAGTTTCCCATTTGTATGGAAAGTTGCACAGTTTGGATATGACGGACAGGGGGTAAAAATAGTCCGCAAATTGGAAGATTTGGACGGACTGCCTTCCGGTGAATGCATTACCGAAATCATGGTTCCCTTTAAAAACGAACTGGCGGTAATCGTAGCCCGAAACTCCAGTGGAAACCTAGCCACATATCCTGTTGTGGAAATGGAATTTCATCCGGAAGCCAATCAGGTAGAATATGTGGTCTGTCCTGCCAGAATAGACAGTAAAGTAGCTGAGAAAGCAAAAAATCTGGCCCTAAAAGTAGCCCAAAAGATTGAATTGACCGGGCTTCTGGCCGTGGAGATGTTCCAAACGGAAGACGATGAGATCCTAGTGAACGAAGTGGCTCCCAGACCCCATAATAGTGGACATTACAGTATAGAAGCGAGCTATACGAACCAATTTGAACAGCACTTGCGTGCCATTTTAAATTTGCCATTGGGGCGGACCGAAAGCAAATTGGCCGGAATCATGGTAAATTTAACGGGTGCGGAAGGCCATACCGGCGATGTAGTCTATGAAAACATGGAACAAATTCTTGACATGAACGGTGTAACCCCTCATATCTATGGCAAAAAGCAGACCCGCCCTTTTCGAAAAATGGGACATGTGACCATAGTGGACAAAGATATTGCCAAAGCAAGGATAGTGGCACAACAAGTCAAGGAAACGATTAACGTAATCAGCAAATAAATCACAAAGACCGAATACCAAAGAAATATGGAATTTGGAATTTATAATTTGGAATTTTATGAGTAAAGTAGCCGTTGTCATGGGAAGCACCAGTGACCTCCCCGTTATGCAGGACGCCATCGATATCTTAAAAGGATTTGATATTACCGTGGATGTGGATATTGTTTCCGCACACCGGACTCCTGAAAAATTGTTCGATTTCAGCAAAAATGCCCATACCAACGGCTATTCCGTAATTATAGCCGGTGCGGGCGGGGCCGCCCATCTTCCCGGAATGGTGGCATCCATGTCTCCCCTTCCCGTAATCGGGGTTCCGGTAAAGAGTAGTAACTCCATAGATGGTTGGGATTCCGTACTCTCCATTCTTCAAATGCCTGGCGGTGTTCCCGTAGCTACAGTAGCCCTAAATGGTGCAAAAAATGCAGGTATTTTAGCCGCACAGATTATCGGTAGTTCGGACAAGTGTGTTTTGGACAAAATTATCCTATATAAAGAAGGCCTAAAGCAAAAAGTAATCGAAGGGGCAAAATCAGTAAACGGCGAACAATAAGCAATGAACAGTGAACAGTGAACAGTGAACAATAAACAGTTGGCAATTGGCAGTTGGCAGTTGGCAGTTGGCAGTTGGCAGTTGGCAGTTGGCAAATTGATTTTTTTCTTCCCATAAATCCATAATCCCATAAACTTTTTATGAATCCATTATTGACCCCATTCGATACCGCACCTTTTTCCCAAATAAAAAACGAACACTTTAAACCTGCCTTTTTGCGGGCAATGGAAGATGCCCGAACCGAAATCGATGCCATAACAAAAAATACGGAAACACCGACCTTTGAGAATACCGTAGAGGCCTTGGAATTTTCAGGCCGACAATTGGACAGGATCTCGAGTGTTTTTTTCAACCTGAACTCGGCCGAAACCAATGAAGAAATTCAAAAAATAGCCCAGGAAATTTCCCCGCTATTATCGGAATTCAGCAATGATATTACCTTGAACGAAGAACTTTTTGGGCGGATCAGATCGGTTTATGAGCAAAAAGGGAAATTGAGGCTATCCGCAGAACAACGGACACTATTGGATAAAAAATACAAAAGCTTTAGCCGAAACGGTGCAAACCTCCCCGAGGAAAAGAAGAAAAGACTCCGTGAAATTGATGCCGAATTGTCTGGATTAAAGCTAAAATTCGGGGAAAACGTATTGGCAGAAACCAATAAATATCAATTGCACCTGACCGATGAATCCAATCTAGAGGGGTTACCGGAAGGAGCCAAGGAAGCCGCCGCCCTATTGGCAAAGACCAGAGAACAGAAAGAAGGATGGACAATCACTTTGGATTACCCCAGTTATATCCCCTTTATGAAGTATGCCAAGAACAGGGAATTACGCAAAGAACTTTCCATGGCTTTTGGCTCCAAAGGTTTTCATTCCGATGTACTTGACAATCAAGAAAATGTATTGCGTATTGCCCAACTGCGCCATGAAAGGGCAAATCTTTTGGGATATAAGACCCATGCGCATTATGTATTGGAGGAACGCATGGCTGAAACACCGGAAAAAGTATATTCTTTTTTAAACGAACTTTTGGAAAAAGCCAAACCGGCCGCTGAGCGGGAGTTTGCCCAATTGCAGGATTTCGCAAAAGAATTGGACAATATAGACCGGTTGGAAAAATGGGACAGTGCCTATTATTCGGAAAAACTGAAACAAAAATTATTCAGTTTGGACGACGAGCAATTAAAACCTTATTTTAAACTGGAGCATGTTATAGCCGGTGTTTTTAAAATAGCGGAAAAATTATTTGGACTACAGTTTGAGGAAGTAACGGATATTGAAAAATATCATGAAGAGGTAAAGACCTATCAGGTATATGACAGCGAGAAAAACTTTATCTCTATTTTTTATGCCGATTTTCACCCTCGTGCCGGAAAACGGGGAGGTGCATGGATGACTTCCTTTAAATCACAATATAAAAAGAACGGTAAAAATATACGCCCCCATATCTCCAACGTTTGCAACTTTACCCCTTCAACAACGGCCAAACCTTCTTTATTGACCTTTAATGAAGTAACTACCCTGTTTCATGAATTTGGTCACGGACTACATGGTATGTTGGCCAATACAGTTTACCCAAGTCTATCGGGTACATCCGTTTATTGGGACTTTGTAGAATTGCCAAGCCAGATTATGGAAAATTGGTGTTATGAAAAAGAAGCCCTGGAACTTTTTGCCAAACATTATGAAACGGGAGAAATTATCCCCATGGAATTGATTCAAAAAATAAAGGAGTCCGCCACCTTTCAAGAAGGCATGCAGACCTTACGGCAGTTAAGTTTTGGATTATTGGACATGGCATGGCACGGTATTGACCCATCCCATATTACCAACGTGAAATCACATGAAACCAGTGCTTTTGAAAATACGATGCTTTATCCCGAAACTCCTGAGACCTGTATGAGTACGGCTTTTTCCCATATTTTTCAGGGAGGTTATTCTTCTGGATATTACAGTTACAAATGGGCCGAAGTTTTGGATGCGGATGCCTTTGCCCATTTTAAGGAAAAAGGAATTTTCAATGCGGCCGTAGCCGATAAATTCAAAAAACATGTTCTTTCAAAAGGCGGTACAGAAAATCCAATGGTACTATATAAACGCTTTAGGGGTGCCGAACCAAAAGTTGAAGCGTTATTGGAACGGGCAGGGTTATTAGCAACCGAATAATTTGGAAATATCCAGTAAACTATCTTAAATAGCTGTTTAAACTTTAAACCAAAACTCCCGTTATGTTCTGGCATGGACTCATAACATGATCAATTATGACTTACTTAATGGCATCATAACCACCTTCCAGATCGATTACCTTGAATCCTAGGGATATTAATTTTTTCTGTGCTTCAGCACTTCTCCCTCCTTTTTTACAGTAAACATAAATAATCTTGTCCTTGTCCAATGTATTGCATTGCCGGGCAAAATTGGTATCGAACCAATTGATATTGATGGCATTATCCAAATGCCCCTGTTCAAACTCTTCTGGAGTACGTACATCTATCACTATCCCATTATTGATATCTTTTTGTGAAAACTCTGTGATATGTTTTGAAGTACTTTGGGCATAGCCTGCATTAAATAACAATAAAAATATTGGAAAAAATAAGAATCTCATGAATCTCTTTTATTAAAAGCAAATAATATGTCAGCACTAAAATACCAAGAACAAAATGAAAATATAAGGGTAATTAAATCAAATTCAATTACTTTTGAAAACTACCAAAAGAATATGACCATAAATCAACTACAACCGGACAATTGGGTGGATAACTATGCAGATTATCTTTTTAATTATGCCATTGGACGGGTCAGCGATGCTGAAATAGCAAAGGATCTGGTTCAGGAAACGTTCTTTGCAGGACTCAAATCGGCCAAAAACTATAAAGGTGATGCCGCAGAGCGAACATGGTTAATCGCCATTTTGAAAAGAAAGGTAATAGATTATTACCGAAAAATAAATTCCAAAAAAGGAAAGGCCGAAGTTCGGATGAATTATAGTTCCAATAGTGATATTGAAGGGGATTGGCTAGAAGAACAAGTGGCGGACCCTTTTAGCAACTATGAAAATAGCACGATAGAAAATGAAGAATTGGGGTTGGCCATACAGGAATGTATCGCCAAATTACCTAAAAAACAATCCACGGTCTTTACTATGAAGACCATTCAAGGAATAAGTACGGAAGATATTTGTAATGAGTTAGGAATTAATCCGTCCAACCTATGGGTAATGATCCATCGGGCCAGAACGGCCTTGATGGGATGCCTTAATGAAAATTGGTATTAGTATATGATTTCTTGTGACAAAGCAGCTCAAATTTGCAATAAAGCCCAATACGGAGAGGCTACCTTTATAGAGAAAATGAAATTAAGGTTTCATTTAATCGTATGTAAAACGTGTTCCGTATTCACCAAAAAGAACAAGGAGTTCACCACCCTTTGTAATCAGGCAAATCTTCATAGCCTGTCCGAAAAGGAAAAACTAAAAATGAAGCAACAGTTACAGAAGAAAGATTAAAACCCTTTTCCTAAAATAAATGCAAGGCAATACCATACTATTGGAATGCCTTCCACCCAAAACGAGGCAAAATATTTCGATTGGTCTTGTTTAGTAACGTATATTACGCTCAAGAGCAGTAAACATACTATTGCTTTTGCCCAAAGCTCCAAATGGGTTATCCCGTCCTTTACAAAAGTTAAGAAAAAGAATAATATAATTAAGCAGGCCCCAAGTATTTTGGTTTTGGTTATACCATAACGTTGTGGCAATGTCCCAAGTTCTTCCTTATCGTATTTTAAATCCCGTATCTCAAAGGGAATCAATAAAATCAGAACAATGAGAAAACGCTGTACAAATTCGATACCAACATCCCAAGAAACTATAACGTTCCCTACCAAATAAGGAAGAATCACGGTCGCACCCGCCCAGACCAGGGCCACAATAAAAATCTTGAGACTGCCCCAACTCCTCAAATTCTTCGCACTTGGCAAAACCGGCAATGCATAAAGCCCTGTCAGAAACAATAACGCCCCTATACCCAACCAAACTTCCTTATTCAAAAAAGTGGCATGATAAAGGGCCAGGGCCAGGGCCAAAAAACTGACCAGTTGAATATTTTTATGATACCTATTTACCAAAACAAGATATTTTTCCGCTTCCACACCAAACTTGATGAAATTGTAGCAACTTATGGTTCCAAAAAAAAGAAACCAGGAAAGATGTCCATCATTGGAAATATCCAAGGTCAAGATCGTCACCTGTACCAAAGCAAAAACGGCAAAAGCAATGTGGATACTGGCATCCAGATAAAAGTCAAAAATACGGCGAACCCACGTCATTCAACAAAAATAACCAAACTGTTCATAACGGTTCTTTTTGGTTAAAAACTTTCATCCAACCTCTTGACAAAGTGCTTTTTCACAAGGAATTTATCCCTAATTTTGCACGACTAATTCTAAGAAACAATGAAGACCGACGTGTTCGCATCGCGCCATATAGGAATCCGTGAAAAAGATCTTTCACACATGCTAAAGACAGTTCAGGTAGATAATCTGGAACAGCTTATTTATGAAACCATACCGGATGAAATCCGATTGAAAAAACCTTTGGATCTGGATGCACCTATGAGTGAACACAAATTTTTGGCACATATTGAAGCTCTTTCCAAAAAGAACAAGGTTTTTCGTTCCTATATAGGCCTTGGGTACCATGAAAGCCTAATGCCTTCGGTCATCAAAAGGAATATATTGGAGAATCCCGGATGGTACACGGCCTATACACCCTATCAAGCGGAAATAGCCCAAGGACGTTTAGAGGCTTTATTGAACTTTCAGACCATAGTCACCGATTTAACAGGAATGGAACTCGCCAATGCCTCCTTATTGGATGAAAGTACTGCCGCGGCCGAGGCAATGACCATGTTGTTCGACGTAAGGAGCAGGGAACAAAAAAAGAACGGTGTCCTAAAATTTTTCGTTTCGGAAGAAGTGTTACCGCAAACACTATCGGTTCTAAAAACACGGGCCACACCTCTTAACATAGAATTGGTGATAGGCAATCATGAAGATTTTACTTTTGAAACCGACTTTTACGGTGCCTTGCTACAATATCCTGGGAAATATGGCCAGGTCCATGATTATGCTTCTTTTGTTTCAAAAGCCAAAGAAACGGATATTAAAGTGGCCGTAGCCGCAGATATTCTTAGTTTGGTTTTATTGACCCCTCCGGGCGAATTTGGTGTCGATGTGGTCATTGGAACCACACAACGCTTTGGCATTCCATTAGGATATGGCGGGCCCCATGCCGCCTTTTTTGCCACAAAAGAACAATACAAGAGAAATATCCCCGGACGAATTATTGGGGTAACAAAAGATACGGATGGAAAGCCCGGTCTGCGCATGGCCCTACAGACCCGCGAACAACATATTAAAAGGGACAAGGCCACTTCCAATATTTGTACTGCCCAGGTATTGTTGGCCATAATGGCAGGGATGTATGCCGTTTACCACGGTCCTGACGGACTAAGATATATTGCGAACAAAGTGCATTCAAGTGCCAGTACCCTGGCAGATGCCCTTGAAAAATTAGGATTATACCAAATCAATACCTCTTATTTTGACACTATCACCGTTAAGGCAAATGCAAAAAAAATAAGACCGATCGCTGAAAGGCATGAGGTAAATTTCCTGTATATTGATGAAGAGACCGTTTCCATTGCGGTAAACGAAGCCACATCATTGAACGATTTGAATCAGATTGTCACCATTTTTTCGGAAGCATCGGGAAAAACTGTTGAAAATATCGGGGAGTTATTACAAGCATGTAATATTCCGGAAAGCATTCAACGTACCACCCCTTTTCTGGAAAATAAGGTTTTTAATTCCTATCATTCGGAGACGGAAATCATGCGGTACATAAAAAAACTGGAGCGGAAGGATTTGGCACTCAATCACAGTATGATTTCTTTGGGAAGCTGTACCATGAAATTGAATGCAGCGAGTGAAATGCTTCCGTTGAGTCAGGCAAATTGGGGGAACATCCATCCTTTTGTACCTACAGAACAGGCCGAAGGATACCAAATTATGCTCAAGGGATTGGCCAAGGATTTAACAACGATCACAGGGTTTGCGAGCACTTCCTTACAACCTAATTCCGGGGCCCAAGGAGAATATGCAGGATTGATGGTAATAAGGGCATATCATAAATCCCGTGGGGAAGCACATAGGAATATCTGTATTATTCCCGCATCCGCACATGGTACCAACCCGGCTTCCGCTGTTATGGCAGGGATGAAAGTAGTAGTGACCAAAACGGATGAAAAAGGGAATATTGATGTGGCGGACCTGGAGGAAAAAGTAGCATTGCATTCGGGAAATTTGGCCGCTCTGATGGTTACCTACCCATCAACACATGGCGTTTTTGAATCCTCGATAATACATATTACAAAACTCATTCATGACCATGGCGGACAAGTATATATGGACGGTGCCAACATGAACGCTCAAGTAGGTCTCACCAATCCCGCTACCATAGGGGCGGATGTCTGTCATTTAAATTTGCATAAGACTTTTGCCATTCCCCATGGTGGGGGCGGTCCCGGGGTAGGCCCTATTTGCGTGGCTTCTCAATTAGTGCCTTTTTTGCCTGGGAATCCGGTAATCAAGACCGGGGGCGAGCATGCCATTACATCGGTTTCGGCCGCACCCTGGGGAAGCTCTTTGGCTTGTTTGATTTCTTACGGATATATAAAAATGTTGGGGCATTACGGACTTACAAAATCCACGGAAACGGCAATACTAAATGCCAACTATATTAAACACCGCTTACACGGTACGTTCAATGTGCTATATACCGGGGAAAAAGGAAGGGCCGCACATGAAATGATCATTGATTGCAGACCGTTTAAACAAAAGGGAATCGAGGTTACCGATATTGCAAAACGATTAATGGATTATGGTTTTCACGCTCCTACCGTTTCTTTTCCGGTAGCGGGCACCGTAATGATAGAACCTACAGAAAGTGAAAGCCTTGCGGAACTGGATCGTTTTTGCGATGCCATGCTTTCTATTAGAGAGGAGATAAACAGTGTTGACCCGGAC
Organism: Maribacter spongiae; assembly: GCF_047345125.1. Classification (NCBI taxonomy): domain Bacteria; kingdom Pseudomonadati; phylum Bacteroidota; class Flavobacteriia; order Flavobacteriales; family Flavobacteriaceae; genus Maribacter; species Maribacter spongiae. The sequence goes on from NZ_JBLFEQ010000006.1 coordinate 122,843, forward strand.
AATCCGAACAATGTACTGAAAAACGCCCCACATACTCTGGAAATGGTTACGAACAATGATTGGAACCTCCCGTATACCAGGCAACAAGCAGCTTTTCCGTTGCCTTACGTTTCGGATAACAAATTTTGGCCATCGGTCAGAAGGGTGGACGATGCCTACGGAGATCGTAATTTAATCTGCACCTGCGCACCCATTGAAGCTTATGCAGAAGCATAACACCTTAAGAATAAGCAACAAAACAAAGGCCTCTACAGTATAAGTAGGGGCTTTTTTGTAATCTAAAAACCAGGGATAACCCCTTATGAACATCGTAATAGGTATCATGCGCACATAACAAGCTGCCTTCTTTTCACTTATCTTGTTGATCACCAATAAAAGAACAGGACCAATGAGTGTAGGAATTACCGGAACGGGAAGTTATGTACCATCCAAAGTTATAGTGAACAAAGATTTTGAAAATCATGAATTCTTGAATTCGGACGGAAGTCGGTTCAAATACGATAATCCTGTTATCATTGAAAAGTTCCGGGCCATAACCGGTATAGCGGAAAGAAGGTACGTAGAGCCTACCCTAAATACTTCTGACATTGCCTTTCTGGCTTCGGAAAAAGCCATTGCGGATGCCGGGATCGACAAAGAAGAACTGGACTATATTATTTTTGCACATAATTTTGGTGATGTTTCCCATGGTCAATCGCAGAGTGACGTGCTACCCAGTTTGGCTACCCGGGTAAAACATCATTTACGAATAAAAAACTCCAAGTGTATTGCCTATGATCTATTGTTCGGGTGTCCGGGATGGATCGAAGGGGTCATACAGGCCAATGCCTTCATTAAAAGCGGTATCGCCAAAAAGTGTTTGGTCATAGGTGCCGAGACCTTATCCCGAATCGTTGATCCCTTTGATCGGGATTCCATGATCTATTCAGATGGGGCAGGCGCTACCATAATCGAACAAAAAAAGGATGGTGGCGAAATCCTATCCCATTCCAGCGCTACATACACCTATGAAGAGGCTTACTTCTTATTCTACGGAAAGTCGTACAACCCAACAGAAAAAGGCACGAAATACATAAAAATGTATGGAAGAAAAATCTATGAATTTGCGGTTACTTATGTTCCTGGCGCAATGGCAGCTTGTTTAGATGAAAGTGGTGTATCTATTAACGATGTCAAAAAAATAATAATTCATCAAGCCAATGAAAAAATGGACGAAGCGATCGTGAAACGTTTTTATGGATTATACAAAATGGAAAACCCCATGGGAATTATGCCCATGAACATCAAAAAATTGGGCAATAGTTCTGTAGCTACCGTACCCACACTTTTGGATATGATCAGAAAAGGAAAAATGGCAAACCACCAGCTCAAAAAGGGAGATGTTGTTATCTTTGCCAGTGTTGGCGCCGGAATGAACGTAAACGCCATTGTGTACAGAGTTTAAAACGGTTCAAGCCTGCCCGTCCCTGGAGAGGTTTCCCTGGTTTAAACTTGAAACAATAGAAATCTGAAACCGAATAAATGTACAAAAACACCTTTCCATCCAAACGTTTTCGCCATACCCTGGAATTTCTCCAAAAGCATGTAAACACGGATGAAACCATATTGGATCTGGGCGTTGAGAATCCATTTTCCAAAATCATGACCTCCCAAGGCTACCGTGTTCAAAACACGAAAGGAGAAGATTTGGACCTAGATTTTTCTTCGGTTAAAAACTCCAATGCAACCGTAATTACCGCCTTTGAAATATTTGAACACCTTCTGGCCCCTTTTAATATTCTGAAAGAAATAGAAGCAAATCGATTGGTTGCCAGTATTCCATTAAAATTATGGTTTTCCCCGGCCTATAAAAGTAAAACAGATCCATGGGACAGACATTATCATGAATTTGAGACCTGGCAATTTGATTGGTTGATGGAAAAATCAGGTTGGACCATAAAGGATAGTGCAAAATGGACCAATCCCGTTAAGAAATTGGGGGTACGTCCATTATTAAGAAGCTTCACCCCTAGATACTATATCGTATATGCCGTTCGTGAAAACTAAAAAAACAAGAATCAGCCCTGATAGCTAGGGTGGAATTTAAAAATTCAACATTTTGTAATGAGATATTACATTGTTATACCGGCACATAATGAGGAAGCCTTTATTCAGAAGACTTTGGAATCTGTGTTATCCCAGACCCTGCCGCCCCAAAAAGTAATCGCTGTAAATGATAATTCTACGGATGCAACGGAAAAAATCATAACGGATTTTACCTTAAAAAATCCAATTTTCAAAAAACTGAATATATCCTCCGCTACGGAACATTTACCGGGAAGCAAGGTCGTCAACGCATTTAATTCTGGGCTGACCATATTAGACAACGATTACGATTTTATAGTAAAACTTGATGCAGACATTATATTGCCCAATGATTATTTTGAAAAAATAGCGTTTACCTTTAAAGGAAACCCACAAATAGGTATAGCAGGTGGTTTTATCTATGAAGAAACCACAAACGGAAAATGGGCACTAAACCATCCGATGGACAAAAAACACGTCAGAGGGGCCTTTAAGGCCTATTCCAAAAGTTGTTTTGAAGCTATCGGAGGGCTCAAAACAGCCATGGGTTGGGATACCGTGGACGAACTCCTGGCCCAATATCATGGTTTTGAAATTGAAACCGTGGATAGCTTAAAAGTAAAGCATCTGAGACCAACGGGAAAAGCTTATAATCCCAAGGCAAAACTGCTTCAGGGAAGGGCCATGTACACCATGCGCTATGGCTTTTGGATCAGTTGTATCGCCTCTTTAAAAATGGCCTGGAAACAAAAAAGGCGAGCAGCTTTTATAGATAATATGTATGGGTATCTGGAAGCGAAAAAGGAAGAGGCTCCTTTTTTAGTCTCCCCCAAGGAAGGAAAATTTATCCGATCCTTGCGTTGGGCAACTATAAAACGAAAATTGATTTCATAAAAATAAAGCAAGCCATCTTTAAAGATGGCTTGCTTTATTTTTATCTATTGCTAATATTTGTTTAGATACCAAGTTCTTTTTTAACATCTACCAAAAGGTCTTTTCCCTTAGCAACGATAAGGCCTGCCTGAGGTTGCGCATCCAAAACATAGTCAAACCCCTGGGCAGCCGCTACTTTTTCAATGGCAGCTTTTGCCTTTTCGGAAATGGGTGCAAAAAGTTCCGCTTGCTTTTTTTGGATTTCCTGTTGGGCATTTTGTTGAAATTCAGTAACATTTTTCTCTAACCCTTGTAACTCCAAGGCTCTCTTATCATTTTCTTCCTTTGATTTTGAAGGAGCCTCGTTTTGATACTGTGTGTATTTATTACGGAGTTCGGTTACGGACGCTTGAATATCGGATTGATAGGTTTCCGATAATTTTTTAAGTTCCGCTTCGGCCGTTTTCATTTCGGGCATTGCGGCAAGCAATTGTGTAACGTCTATATGAGCTACTTTACTCTGTGCGTTCACAAAACTGGTAGCCGCCACGAACAACATCAAGGCTACCGCTACTTTTTTTACATTTTTCATGAGTTAAAATTTAATTCGTATTTGAGTGTTAATTAATGGTTACTGATTATTATCTTCTTTTTTTTCCGTACTCTTTTTTCGCTCTTCCAGCTTTTCCTTTTTCCTTGCTTCTCTTTCCGCTAACAATTTTTTTCGTCGTTCTTCATAAGCTTTTTTACGCTCTTCCCGTAATCTCAATTGCTCCGCCCTTCTTTCCTGTGCCGTTTTAGCCCTGGCCTCTTCCGCCTGTTTTGCCTTATCCAACCTCTCCTGAAGGGCCTCCGTCAGCTCCTTGTCCTCTATCGCTTCAAAATCGTCCAGTTTACTTCTTTCCCTGGCTTTTTTTGCCGGTTTACTAATTTTTCGTGTTCTGGCAATACTCCTTAATATCAAATCGCTGATATCATGTCTTTTTTGGGAATACAACATTACAACATCCGCTGATTTATCAAAAATAAAATCATACTTTTTATTTGCCCCTATCTTCTGTACCTCATTAAAGACCTGATCTTGTATAGGTTGTATTAATCGTCGCTTTTGTAAAACCAAATCTCCTTGCGGTCCAAAACGGTCTTGTTGATATTCCAACATCTCTTTTTCCAAAACCTGTATTTCCTCTTCCCGTTCAGCGATCAACTCCGGGGTCAGCAATACTTTCTCCGCCATTAAATCCTTCTTCATTTGCGTTACCCTGTTCTGTTTTTGCTCTACTTGTATTTTCCATTTTTGGACTTTGGCATCCAATTGGGTACTTGCATCCCTATATTCCTCTACATTCTCCAGAATATATTCCATATCGATATAGGCCATTCTAATCCCCCTCTGTGCAAAGGAAGCTCGTATTCCAAAAAAGGCGATCAATAAAAAAAGAACTTTGGTTTTTGATTTCATTTTTGATATCGTTTAATCCAATAGAAAATATCGTGCCAAAATTACTAAAACTTTTAAAATGAAAGGGTTAGCATAAAGCACAATTACAAATCATCTTATAAAAATTAAAACTGCTGACCAATAATGAAGTGCGTTTGCCATCCGCTTGGACCTTGCCCAATAGATTGAGGCCTAAGGTCCTCATCAAACCCATAGCCAAAATCAATTCCCAGTAATCCAAATGCTGGCATAAAGATGCGAAGCCCCACACCGGCCGACCGTTTTAATTGAAACGGATTAAATTGCTGAAAATTGTTGAAAGAATTTCCCCCTTCCAGAAAAGCAAGGCCATAAATAGATGCGGAAGGTTTTAGAGTTAATGGATATCTTAGTTCCATAGAAAATTTATTGTATGCCAAACCGCCATCCTGTTGCCCGGTAAGCGGGTCTATCGGGGTAAGTGATTGGTTTTCATACCCTCTTAATTGAACTACGTCCCGGCCATCCAAGGTAAAATTCCCCAAACCATCCCCACCTACAAAGAAGCGTTCAAAAGGCACATCGCCAATATCACTATTATAATTGCCCAAAAACCCAAATTCCGCATTGGTCCTCAAGACCAATTTATCTACTAAAGTGGTATACCAGTCTCCCTTGAATTTAATCTTATAGTATTCCAATAATCTAAAACGTTCCTGATCCGAGTTTTCCAACTCCCGGATTTCACTCTGTGTTAACGCCTGCCCCCTGGCTCTTCTAGTGGTCAATTCCTCACTTCTGTCCCTCAATGATTTGAAATCCTTATTGCTGAACAAAGAATAGGGTGGGGTAAATTTGGCCGTAATCTCAAAATTAGAACCTCCCCTTGGAAAAATACGCCCTCCCTGTGTTGCGCTTCTTGTTATTCCAAAGGTATAGGTCAATGCATTGGATTTTCCATTTCCAAAGTTGAACAACCCTATATTATAATTTCTAAAGTCGTACAATTGATATCCTAAAGAATGGGAAATAGTAAAGAAATCATCTGGCCATTGCACCCGCTTTGCCAAACCAAGACTTATTCCCGTTATACTAAACTGACGGCTCTTATCCACATTTATTCCCCTTCTGCCTCCAAAGGATGATGCAAATTGCTGTGTTCTAGAAAGGCTTAAATTAAAACGGACCGGTTTTTTGCCTCCCAGCCAGGGTTCCGAAAAGTTTAAACTATACACCCTAAAGGTCCTACTTGCCTGTACACGTAAGGCAAATGTCTGCCCATCTCCCATGGGAACCGGTTTATAGGCTTCGCCCTTAAACAAATTCTGTATGGAGAAGTTACTAAATGAAAGGCCAAGGGTACCTATAAAACCGCCACCGCCGTAACCGCCCTGCAACTCTATCTGACTGGAACCGGATTCTACCAAATTCCAAGCCAAATCCACGGTACCTTCATTGGGATTTGCATTTAAAACATCGGGGGTAATCTGTTCGGCATCAAAAAAGCCCAACTGTCCTAATTCTCGGATACTTCTTATAATATCGGACTTGTTATATTTTTGTCCCGGCCTCGTGCGCAGTTCGCGAAAGATAACATGGTCATTGGTCTTGTCATTCCCCGAAACGGTAACATGATCCAAAAAGGTCTCCTTACCTTCTATGATCCTAATCTCAAAATTTATGGTATCGTTCGCCGCCGAAACTTCAACGGGATTGATCTGTGAAAATAAGTAACCGTTATTTTGATATAAGCTGGTTACATCATTAGGGTCGGGTTTAGAGTTATCGGCAATGCGTTCCCGTAATAAGACCCCATTATAGGTCGATCCCTTTCTTATTCCCAATTGACGGGATAACTGCCGATCAGTATATACGGTGTTCCCGATAAAATCTATATCTCCAAAATAATACTTATTTCCTTCCTCTACCTTAATCTTTAATGCGATATTGTTTTCATCTACCTTCACCAAAGTATCTGAAATTATCCGTGCGTCCCTATAACCGTTTTCAGCATATTTATCTATCAAAAGACCCAAATCTTCTTCATAGTCTTTTTGGATATATTTGGATTTTTTCCAAAAACGCCCTAGTTTTTTCTTTTTGGTCTTTTTAAGGGCCTTACGCAATTTCTTATTGGAAAGTTGTTCATTCCCTTCAAAAACAATATCCTTAATTTTAACTTTATCTCCTTTTTTTATGTTGACCACCATACTTTGCGCATTGGTTTCGGAGGTATCCTTAGCCGTGGCAATATGTACTTTTGTATTGAGATAGCCTTGCTTTTTGTATTTATTGGTAAGGTAATTTTTAGTATTGGATATAAGGCTTTCCGTAATCTTTTTACCTTTTTTTAAATCCGTATCCTTAACAAGTTCCTCTATTTTCCTCTTTTTAACACCATAGAAAGTAACATCGGTCAAAGTGGGCCTCTCTATGATATTGAGTTCAAGAAATGCCGTATCACCTTCAATGTTGGTGATATAAAAATCAATAGAACTAAATAGTTCCAAGCCCCATAGCTTATTGATAACGGCACTTATTTGTTCCCCCGGAAGTATAATGGGTTGCCCCACCCGAAGCCCGGTATATGTCTTGACCGTTTGTTCATTATAACTCTGAAGCCCCGTTACTTCCAATCCTCCCAATATATAGCTTTTCCCATCTTGGTAAGATGAACCTTGGGCAAAGCTCAAAGCCGTAAAAAGCAGTAGTAAAATGGTGGATAATTGGCTCAAGGATATGAACCTGATCATATCTTTAGGTAAGTTGTTCGCTAGTTTTTCCAAATCTTCGTTCTCTGTTTTGGTAATTTTTTATGGCCTCTACCAAATGATGCTCACTAAAATCGGGCCAAAATACATCAATAAAATATAATTCGGCATATGCGATCTGCCATAATAAAAAATTGCTGATCCGATGTTCTCCACTGGTACGGATGAGCAAGTCTACGTCTGGCAAATTTTGCGTGTAAAGATGGTTATTTATAATGGTTTCATCAATTTTTTCAGGTGAAATTATATTATTTTTAACTTTGAACGCAATGGCTTTTATAGCCGATTGCAACTCTTGTCTAGAACCATAACTCAAGGCCAGTGTCAAAGTCATGGCCGTGTTTTCCTTTGTTTTTTCCATGACTTCGGATAATTCCCTTTGTGCCTTTTTAGGAAGGGCGGAAATATCACCTATAGTGTTCAAACGAATGTTGTTTTTGTTAAAAGTTTTAAGTTCTTTCCTCAAGGAAGAGACCAATAATCGCATTAACGTTTCCACTTCTATCCTGGGGCGATTCCAGTTTTCTGTGGAAAATGTATAAAGTGTAAGGTACTTTATACCCATTTTTGTGCAGTTTTCCACAACTGTCCTAACGGTCTTAACGCCATTTTCATGGCCAAAGATTCGGTGTTTTCCCTTTTCCTTTGCCCATCTGCCATTACCATCCATAATTATGGCCAAATGTTCCGGCAAATTTTGCGGAACAATATCTTCAATCTTGTTCATCTCATGTTTTACTCAAAACAATCCATGCAGGGTTTTCTTCCAAAGGTATAGGTTAGCGTGACTCCCGAAAAAACATACCAATCATCACTAAAAACGTTTCCAAATCTAAAGTCCTTAAAATTTGAACCCACAGGATTGCTGGCATCCAGATTATCCGTAAACGTATATCTGGCACCAATTTCCGCCCCAAAAATAAGAAACTGATTGATACGGTACTTAAAACCGACCGTCATTGGTATGGCAAATGAGCCATCTTTTTGTGAAATTTCCTGTAATACCCCCCCATTGAAGTATTCAAAATCGTATCTAAAATAAGTAAGGCCCGTGTAGAGATAGGGTGTAAAGGCCGGCCCTAATTTATGAAGGTTATATGCTACAAAATTAAATTCCAGACCCGCCGAAGCTTCCAAAACGGCATTATCGACCACATAACCACGCTGTCTTCTGGAACTTATATTGGATTTATTATCATCCGCAGTAAATTTCCCATACGTGACACTGCCCCTCCATGCATATCTTTTACTCTTGTTCCATTTGAATATTCCTCCAAAAGCGATACCCGAAGGAAGTATAAAATTAGTTCTCCCCACATCACTTATAGTATTTGCACCACCGGCAAAAACACCAACTTCATAAGTCTGTGCCCGAAGTCCTATGACGGTTAAAAAAAATAAGACAAAAGCAATCTTCCGCATATCCTGATCAAAGTTTTCAAATATAAAATTACAGCTAAGGCAGATAGCTATATTCCCGTAAATTTGTTCTCACAAGATAAACAGTATTTGCAGGTATTTATTGTTCGCTCTTTGCATCAATTACGCTTGTCCTCGCCCCACAACAATTTATTCCTTAAGGTTTTCAGAAAACTTTCCGAGGTATATTCTATCATCCTTATGGTAAACGGAGCTTTTTTAATGGTAATTTCCTGACCGTTCTCCAATGATGCTATTCTGCTGTCCAAAGAAACCAAATGGTTCTCCTCTCTTCCGGAAACTTTTAATCGGATAACCGTTTCATCGGAAATGACCAATGGTCTTGCGTTTAAATTATGGGGAGCAATAGGTGTCAACACCAAGGATTTGGCCGTGGGTACGATTACAGGACCACCACAACTAAGCGAATATCCTGTAGAACCGGTCGGCGTGGAGATAATTAGGCCATCCGCCCAATACGATGTTAAGTATTCATCGTTCAAATAGGTCTCGACCCTGATCATGGAAGTGGTATCCTTTCTGCTTACCGCAATTTCATTCAAGGCAAAATTTAAATCGCCAAATTCCATGTCCAAAGACGGTGTATTCAATTGAACGAGGCTCCTTTCCACAATAGTATATGCCCCCAGAACGAATTCCTTTACTACCTTTCTTACGTCCTCTTTTTTAAACGTGGACAAGAACCCAAGACGTCCCGTATTTACACCCACGATAGGGATACCTAGGTCTTTTACATAAGTAATGGCCCTAAGGATGGTGCCGTCACCTCCAAAACTAACGAACATATCAAAGCTGCCATCCAGACCGGAATCGGTGGAAAAAGTAGAAAAGGCCTCCTTATTCCCCTTAGTGCCGAACAGTTTATAAAACTCTTCTTCCAAAAAAATTTGGGCCGTCTCTTTTTTAAGCTCATCCAAAAGTTCTACCAGAAATTCTATGGCACCATCTTGGTAGGTCTGTCCGTAGATAGCAACTTTCATTTTTAGACATTTAGATATTTGTCCAAATAATCCGATCGTTGTTTCAGGTCTTCCAGGAACTGATCATCATTATTTCCAAAAAGAATATGATAATTGTAGCGCCTAAATGTCTGTACCACCTCGTTAAAATTGGAAGAACTTATTTTGATAGTTACCTGCACTACATCATTCTGGACATCGGTAATGAATCCCCCTATGAGCCTTGAATTATTACTCTCCACAATTTGGGCTATTTCACTAAAGGAGTAATCCTTGATCCCGGTGGCCACCATAAGAATATTTCCTGGATCTGTAAAAAAGGGCGTATCGATAAATACGGCAACAATATCCGTAAGGTCATAATAACCCAATACCTCTTCGTTTTCTCCTAAAATAGGCAACAGATTGGCCTCATTTCTTGCAAATGCTTCCAAAACATCCAACCAATTTGTCTCTTTCCGGACAAAAAAAGTTTCCAAATCATATCTGTAATCCTCAATTTTCGTTTTGGAATCGGCAATCTCGACATCATTTTCCGAAAATGCCCCGATGAACCTTCCTTTTTCAACAATGGCTATATGGGAAAACGTATTGCCCTTGAAAAATTCCAGAATCTTTTCAAAAGAATCCTCGATTTCAAAAATGGGGATATTGGTTATAATATGATTTTGAATGTTCATAGCTCAAATTATAGTGCAAAATAGCAATTTATAACATCAAAAGGCATGCCTTATTCGTATTTTTGGACTTGCTTTAAATCAAAATCGACGATATGACCAAACTAAGCGTCAATGTGAACAAAATAGCCACCTTAAGAAATTCTAGGGGGGGCAATGTACCGAATCTGATAAAAGTAGCCGAGGACATAGAAAGATTCGGGGCACAAGGGATTACCGTCCATCCCAGACCGGATGAAAGGCACATACGTTATCAAGATGTAAGAGAGTTACAGCGTATAGTTACTACCGAATTTAATATAGAAGGAAACCCGATCCCAAAATTCATGGATCTGGTCCTGGCCGTACAACCTACCCAGGTTACCTTGGTCCCGGACGGCGAGGATGCCATTACATCAAATGCCGGATGGAACACCATAAAACATAAAGATTTTCTTGTTGAGGTCATTGCTATTTTCAAAAAACAGGGCATTCGCACCTCCATATTTGTTGATCCGGATGTAAAAATGGTAGAGGGTGCCCGGGAAACAGGAGCGGATCGTATAGAACTTTATACAGAAAGTTATGCATCCACTTATTCGGAAAACAAGGAAAAAGCGATCGAAAAGTTTATTCTGGCCGCGGACAGGGCCAATGAACTGGGAATAGGAATCAATGCAGGCCACGACCTTAATCTGGACAATATTCAATATTTTAAGGCCAATATCCCAAACCTGTTGGAAGTCTCCATAGGTCACGCACTTATTTGCGAGTCGCTCTACCTGGGCCTGGACAATGTTATTAATATGTATTTGAACAGATTAAAATGAATCCAATACTACATTCAAAAATATTGGGCAAGGGCCAACCATTGTGCATCTTGCACGGATTTCTGGGAATGTCCGATAATTGGAAAACCCTGGGTTCCGCTTATACCAAAAACCATTTTGAAGTACATTTGATAGACCAGAGAAATCACGGGAAGAGTTTTCACTCCCCCCACTTCAATTATGATATTCTGGCGGAAGATCTACAGCGTTATTTAAAATTTCATCAAATAGACAAAACTTCTTTGATCGGGCATTCCATGGGTGGAAAAACGGCCATGCAATTTGCCTGCCGGTATCCGGAATTACTGGATAAGCTTTTAGTTGCGGACATTGCCCCTAAGTTTTACCCTCCACATCATCAGGATATTATAAGTGCACTAAACGTCATTGACCTAACCAATATAACCTCAAGAACAGCAGCCGACAATCAGCTTAAAGAATACCTGCCAAATTCTGGTATACGCCAATTTTTACTTAAAAACCTCTACTGGACCCCTGAAAAAAAATTAACCTTTAGATTTAACCTTGAGATCCTAAGCCAAAAAATGGAAGCAATAGGGGAAACCATAAATGGCACCGACAGGTTTAACGGACCAACGTTATTTTTGAGAGGTGATCGATCGGAATATGTTACCGATACGGACATATCACAAATCAAAAAGCACTTTCCCAATGCCAAGGTCGACACTATTACCGATGCCGGTCATTGGTTGCACGCCGAAAATCCAAGGGAGTTTTTACTCAAATCCTTGGCCTTTTTAACAACATAAAAACATTATTTATTATGCATGCATAATTTTTTGCTTTAAATAATTGCCCGCCCCATAATTTTATTTAATTTTGATTAAGCACCTATTTGACATTAAAAAATAGGTCATAACTAACTCAAAATTAATGCAATGAAAAAGATTTTAACCTTACTGATATTATTTGGATTGCTTTTCATTTCCTGTAGTGATGACGATAGTGTAAACCCGACCGTTCCAACTACGCCTGACCCCATAGAATATACAAGTGGTACTGCGGACTTTAGCACCTATGTGGCCATAGGCAATTCCCTGACCGCCGGTTTTTCGGATGCCGCTTTGTTCGTTGATGGGCAAACGGCTTCATTCCCCAATATTTTGGCTTCCAATTTTGCCTTGGCAGGAGGTGGTTCTTTCAACATTCCTTTTATGGCGGACAATTTGGGAGGCGCAACCATAAATGGACAGAGCGATCTAAATATGGACGGTATTCCGGATATTGGGAATAGACTTATTCTTTCCTTTGCAAATGTTGATTCCAGTGACCCCAACTCTAGGCCTGCGCCTGTACCAGTGAGCGGAACGGGCACCACGGAAATAACCAATATCCTATCGGGGCCCTTTAATAATATGGGCGTTCCCGGGGCCAAAAGTTACCATTTATTGGCTCCCGGTTATGGTAATGCCCTAGGGCTTGCAACAGGGTTGGCAAACCCATATTTTGTGCGGTTTGCGAGCGATCCAAACACAACGGTACTCGCCGATGCCTTAGCTCAAGATCCAACCTTCTTTACGTTATGGGCCGGTAATAATGATGTTTTAGGATATGCCACGGGCGGAGGTGCCGGTGTAGATCAAACAGGGAATACAGATCCCAGTACGTACGCTAGTGGAGATATTTCCGATCCAGATGTAGTTGCAGGTTCTATTGATGGTATGCTGCAAGCCCTTACCGCAAATGGGGCAAAAGGAGCTATTGTCAATCTACCCGATATCACTACACTCCCTTATTTTACTGTGGTTCCTTATAATCCCTTGGATCCCACAAACGAAACCTTCGGACCGCAAATAACAACGTTAAATGCAACTTTTGCTCAACTCAACGCCGTTTTCAGTTTCTTAAATGTTCCAGAAAGAGCCATTTCTTTTTCAGAAAATAGTGCCAGTGCCCTAGTGATCAAAGATGATTCATTGGATGACCTTTCAGAAGCCATAACCACCGCATTAATTAATTTTGGTGCATCTGCAGAGCAAGCGGCGGTAATAGGCTTTTTATATGGACAGGCAAGACAAGCCAACGAAAATGACTTGATCGTTCTTCCGAGTCAATCCATTATCGCCGAATTGAACGGGGAAGCCTTTATGACACTTCAAAATTTAGGGCTGCCAGCTATGGATGCCGGACAGTTGGCAATAAATGGAATTACCTATCCCCTTGAGGACAAATGGGTCTTGACACCAAGTGAGCAACAAATAGTCCAGACCACCACTACGGCATACAATATGGCAATTACCAATTTGGCCGACCAATACGACCTGGCCTTCGTGGATGCAAATACCTTGTTGGGTACCGTAGCGGAAACAGGAATACAATTAACGGATGGAAGTATCGTAACCGCCACCTATGCTACCGGTGGAGGCTTTTCGTTAGATGGCGTACACCCTTCACCAAGGGGGCAAGCCCTTTTGGCCAATCTATTTACAAAGGCCATCAATACAAAATACGGCTCCAACCTACCTGATGTGGATCCTTTAGACTATACAGGATTATATATCGATTAAAAATGAAACCATAAAATTTCAAAAGCTTTGTGGGAGCAATGTTCTTTTATTTTCAGATCCCGTGCTATAATCACGAATAATTATAGCTGCCTGCCAAAAAGCAGTTTTGACCATAAATGACAACAGATGAAAACCATTCTTAGAATTTTATTAAATGCTATTGCCGTCATCATCTTATCGTATGTACTACCGGGCGTGAACGTAGACAATTTTACTACGGCGGTCATCGTAGCGGCCGTATTAAGTGTTTTAAATTTTCTCGTAAAGCCCGTTCTGATCATATTAACACTGCCCATAACCATTTTGACCCTAGGCCTTTTCCTATTGATCATCAATGCCATTATTATCTTAACGGCAGCTTCATTTATAACGGGATTTCAGGTAGATGGCGTAGTGTGGGCCATAATCTTCGGTCTTTTGCTTTCGCTACTGCAATCCATTTTACATTCACTGTTAAAAGAAGATAAAAAAAGCTAAGTTACCATTTGGTTTTCAACAGCTTGAAAAGTTGCTCTGGTAAGGAAAATATAGTACTTTTGCCACCCATTTTAGAAAAGTAAATCTAACGATAGATGAATATTACAAAAGAGCAAATAGACGATTTAAACGCAGTGGTCAAAGTCGCCTTAACCAAAGAGGATTATCAGGACAAGGTAGACACGATCTTAAAAGACTACAGAAAACAGGCGAATATCCCTGGTTTTAGAAAAGGCCAAGTTCCTATGGGGCTTATAAAAAAGCAATATGGAAAAGCCGTTTTAGTTGATGAAGTCAATAAATTGCTCCAAGACAACCTGAACAAATATCTAACTGAGGAAAAATTGGATGTTCTTGGGAATCCGTTACCCAAACAACAGGATGATTTTGATTGGGACCAGGAAGAATTGGCATTTGAATTTGAACTGGGCATAGCTCCTGAATTTGAGGTTTCCTTAAAAACAAAAAAAGCCATCACCCATTACAAAATCACAGCCGATAAAAAAATGATAACGGAGCAGGTGGAACGTATCCAAAAACAATATGGAAAACTTGTTTCAAAGGAAGCTATCGGCAAGGCGGATGAAGTAAGTGGTCAATTTGTAAGCGAAGTAGCTGAAATAGACCATAAATCACTCTTGGAAATGGACAAGCTCAAAGGCAAAAAAGCCATTGAGGCCCTAACCGGAAAAAAGGTAGGGGATACCGTTACATTAAAGACTAAGGGCCTTTTAAAAGAAGATCATTTACTTTCCAGTACTTTGGGAATTTCAGCGGAAAAGGCCGAAAAGCTAGATATTGAAGTATCCTTTACCATAACCGAGATCAATGAAAGGGAACCTGCCGAATTAAACCAGGAGTTGTTTGACAAGCTCTATGGCAAGGATGGTATAACTTCCGAAAAAGAGCTTAGAGACCGTATCAAAGAAGATTCCGAAAAGCAATTTGAACAACAATCGGACCAGAAACTCCTTAACGATATTACCGAACATTTTATTGAGCATATAAAGTTTGACCTGCCTTCGGGATTTTTGACCAAATGGATACAAATGACGGGAGAAAAACCATTATCCGAGGAAGAGGCCAATGAAGAATATAAAAAGTCCGAAAAAGGATTGCGCTATCAGTTGATAGAAGGTAAGATTATTAAAGAAAATGACCTTCAAGTTCAATTTGACGAACTTAAGGAATTTGCAAAAGGCTTTATAAAATCGCAAATGGCCCAATTTGGACAGTTAGACCCCCAAGAGGAGGAATTGGATAACATTGCTGCAAGGGTATTGGGCAACCAAGATGAGGTAAAGCGACTTTCCGAACAATTGATGAGTCAAAAATTGTTGACCCTTTATAAGGAAAAGACCAATCTTAAAACAAAGGAAGTTACCTATGAAAACTTCGTGAAAGAGGTTTACGGGTAATTTCAAACAATAATTTAAGTATCTTTACGGTGCCGGAAAATCTATTTTCGGCACCTTTTTTTACATACAAATCGATTTAATATTTATGGATTACGGAAAAGAATTCAAGAACTACGCCATAAAACATCAGGGTATCAGCAGTACTTATTATGATCAAATAATGAGCAGCATGTATCCTACGAACATGACACCCAATATTATAGAGGAAAGACAATTGAATGCCATTGCCATGGACGTTTTTTCACGTTTAATGATGGATCGTATTATTTTCCTGGGAACGGGCATTAACGATCAGGTGGCCAATATTGTACAAGCACAGCTATTGTTCTTGGAAAGTGCGGATGCCTCAAAGGACATACAGATATATATCAATTCACCGGGCGGCAGCGTATATGCCGGTCTGGGCATCTACGATACCATGCAATTCATAAAACCGGATGTAGCTACTATTTGTACAGGAATGGCGGCTTCTATGGGTGCCGTACTTCTTTGTGCAGGTGAAAAAGGAAAACGCAGTGGCCTTACCCATTCCAGGGTCATGATCCACCAACCTATGGGAGGCGCACAAGGCCAGGCAAGTGACATTGAAATTACGGCAAGGGAAATCTTAAAGCTCAAAGAGGAGCTTTACGCCATAATCGCCAAACATTCCGGACAAAAAATCGAGAAAGTACATGAAGATAGTGACCGGGACTACTGGATGAAGGCAAATGAAGCAAAAAAATACGGCATGATCGATGAGATTTTAGTCAGGGATAAAGACTAATCTCGACCAATTATCCAAATTAATTATATTTTTTGAACCAAAAACCAAATACCTTCGTTTAGGTTCTAGATAGTGTAAAGATATTATGGCAAAGGAAAATTTAGAATGTTCGTTCTGCGGTAGGAAAAAGCCAGAGACCAATTTATTGATCGCCGGATTGGACGCACATATATGCGATCGCTGTATTGAGCAGGCCCATGGTATTGTTGCCGAGGAATCGCGGCAAACAAAGACCAATGATCTTTCTTCGGAACTGGTCCTTAAAAAACCCCAGGAAATCAAGGCATTTTTAGATACGTTTATCATTGGGCAGGAACGCACGAAAAAGGTAATGTCCGTAGCGGTCTATAATCATTATAAAAGATTGTTACAACCTTCTTCAAAAGAAGATGATATAGAGATTCAGAAGAGTAATATTATTATGGTCGGCCAAACAGGTACGGGAAAGACCCTAATGGCCAAGACCATTGCCAAAATGCTCAACGTTCCACTGGCCATTGTAGATGCCACGGTGCTTACGGAAGCAGGATATGTGGGCGAGGACGTAGAAAGTATCTTGACCCGTTTATTACAGGCCGCGGATTACAATCTTGAAAAGGCCGAACGTGGTATCGTTTTTATCGATGAAATCGATAAAATAGCCCGTAAGAGTGATAATCCCTCGATTACCCGGGATGTTTCCGGGGAAGGTGTGCAACAGGGCCTACTCAAGTTATTGGAGGGAACCGTAGTAAATGTTCCGCCAAAGGGGGGCAGAAAACATCCCGACCAAAAATTCATAGAAGTAAACACGGAAAATATTCTCTTTATCGCAGGAGGGGCCTTTGATGGTATTGATCGGGCCATAACCAAACGGTTAAACCTACAGGCTGTAGGATATAGTGCATCCAAGGCCGATGAGCAATTGGACAACACCAATATCCTTCAATATATCATCCCAAAGGATCTGAAAGAGTTTGGGCTTATTCCGGAAATTATTGGAAGACTTCCGGTACTGACCCACATGAACCCTTTGGACAAAAAAACGTTGAGGGCCATACTTACAGAACCCAAAAATGCCATCATAAAGCAATATGAAAAGCTTTTTGCGATGGACGACATTACCTTTACCATTACGGAGCAAGCATTGAACTACATTGTGGAAAAGGCCATTGAGTATAAATTAGGTGCCAGAGGGTTACGATCCCTGTGTGAGGCTATTTTTACGGATGCCATGTTCGAAATGCCCAGTAGTGGAGAAACGGAGTTTAAAGTTTCCAAATCTTATGCGGAAGAAAAACTCTCCCATGAGACCGTGAAAAAACTGAAGGCCGTTTCTTAAACCACCTTTTTTACCTGGGGCATTATTTGGGTTACTTGATGTAGTAAATCCAGAGAAATTTTTTGGATAACTTTTTCGTCGGTGTACAAGGTATGGCCAAAGTTGGGCATTACCTCTAATTCAAGGTCTAAATTATTTGCCCATGCCTCACCCGGTTTATGGGAATCGTTTTCACCATATAACAAGGTAAAGGGTACCAATGGCTTATCTTTCCCAAATTGTATTCCCGTTGCGGAAACAGCATATAGGGATTTGACGGGCAACCCTTTTTTAGCGGCCTCCCATACTACTGTAGCACCGGCACAAAACGCCAGGTAATAACAGGGCTGTTTTTCCTTTTCTAACAAATGCGCTACGGCGGTCTCAATGCCTCCCTGTACAAAAGCATTATGAATATTTTCTTCTGTTTGCACCGTTAAATCAAGATTTGCCAATTGCTGGCTATCATAAAAAGTAATGTCAAAATATTGTTGGAGATACCCTAAGTAGGAAGTAATCCAAAGACCCTTTTTTGCGCCCCACATATCCGAGATAATAATCAATCTTTCAGCCATAATCGTAGTTTAGTTAATTATTAGTTTGGGAACTGGGCTATCTAAATTCTTTCTTTAATGGCAGAATCCTATATTTATTTGTTCATCCGCCGTTTTTCATCGATGTAGCTCTCTTTTTAATGAACTTATATAAAAAATTTGGTATACAGTTAAAATTATGGCCCTGTGTACGTTAGAAGGTATTTTTGAATTGCACCTGCCTACCGGCAGACAGATAGCAGGGTTATGGAAGGGAAAAATGATTAGGAGGCGGATATAAAAATCCAATTTTTCAATTGTTTAAGAAAATTTAAATAAGTTCAACATTAAGAACCAGTTGTGTCCATCCTATGATTATGGGATATTATTATTTATAGGGTTCCAAAGGCTCAACAATTTTCTCAAAATACATGAATGGGAAGGTAGAATTAAGTGGTATCGTCACCTGAAAGAATGGCAATCAATCTCGACGGTTTCTGACAAGAACCTTAAAACTACTGCCACAAAACGAATCTTTTAATTATTCATTCGGAGCAATTCCTCAATATAGTCCCGTTTATTGGATAATCTCGGGATTTTATGTTGCCCCCCGAGTTTGTCGTTCGCTTTTAACCAATCATAAAAAAGATGCTCCCTGGCCATGTGTACTTTGGGCATTGTAAGGGTGGTGTTATTATACCGTTTGGCCTCATAATCCGAATTCAAGGATTTTAGGGCATTATCCAAAAATTCCGTAAAATAGTCCAAGTCTTCGGGCCGTTTTCTGAACTCTATGATCCATTCATGGGCACCTTTTTCTTTTCCTGCCATAAAGACCGGTCCGGCCGTATAATCCTTAATTTCAGCTCCGGCCTTACCACATACTATTTTTAAAGCTTCCTCGGCATTTTCAATAATCAATTCCTCGCCAAATACGTTTATGTGGTGTTTGGTCCGGCCCGTTACTTTTATCCTATAAGGCTTCTTTGAAGTAAAACGTACTGTATCTCCAATCTTATAACGCCAAAGCCCGGAATTGGTCGTAATGATTATTGCATAATTTTCACCTATTGTAACATCCCATAACGGAATGGCCGATTGCTCTTTGGTTCCATAGGTGTCCATAGGTATAAATTCATAAAATATGCCATAGTCCAGCATTAATAAAAGGTCATCGGCATCATTTCTGTCCTGAATGGCAAAAAAACCTTCTGAGGCATTGTAAATTTCATAATATCTGAAGTGCTGTCTGGGCAATAATTTTTCATACTGTTCCTTATAAGGATTAAAACTCACCCCACCGTGAAAATAAACTTCCAAATTTTCCCACACTTGAAAAAGATGCTCACTGCCCGTATCCTCCAGAACATTGTTCAGCAATACCAACATCCATGAGGGTATCCCGGCAAGGCTTGTAACGTTTTCCTGAACGCTTTCCTTAATAATGGCCTTTAATTTATGCTCCCACTCGCTCATTAAGGATACCCTGCTACAAGGTGTGCTACTAAACTCTGCCCAAAGGGGCATATTGTCGATCAAAATGGCCGAAAGATCTCCAAAGAACGAACCGTTGTCCCCATAAAGTTCCTTACTCCCACCCAACCGTAAGCTCTTGCCCGTAAATAATTGGGAGTTTTCATTATTGTTCAAATAAAGGCACAATAAATCCTTTCCCGACTTGTAGTGGCAATCTTCCAAAGCCTCAGAGCTTACCGGAATAAATTTACTCTTGGCGTTGGTGGTTCCGCTGCTCTTTGCAAAAAGCTTGACGGACGTAGGCCAAAAAAGGTTTTGCTCCCCTTTTCTTGTACGCTCAATAAGAGGTTCTATATCTTCATAGGAGACTATGGGTACCCTGTCCTTAAAGGTGTTATAATTACTTATAGATCCAAAATCATACCGGACACCAATTTCCGTATCCTCCGCTAATTCCAGAAGTTGCAACAATACTTCCTCCTGTACCTCTTCAGGATATTTCAAAAAAAGTTCTATCTGATGATAGCGCTTTTTAAGTAACCACGAAGCAATGGAATTAAATAGCGGAATCGGCATTTTTAGGTATCTTTAGCTTGCTAAAAATAGGGCATAAACCTATCATTTTCAAATTGAATAAAAATTATTCGTTACTTATGCAATACCAAGGGGTTTTACGAAAAATGCAGACGGAAATTGGAAGCCCAATTCAATATTATCTTGTTTTTGAATCGGATTTTCTGAATGTCAATCAAGTTTTGGACAAGGAAATCAGCATAGATTTCATCAAGTTCCAATGCTTGAATTGTGGCAATGACCGCCCTATTTATCGCCAAGGATTTTGTAAGACCTGCTTTTATGAGATTCCGTCCGCAGGGGACTGGATTATGAGACCGGAATTGAGCACGGCCCATTTGGATAAAGAAGATCGGGATTTGGAATATGAAAAAAAAGTACAGTTACAACCCCATATTGTTTATTTGGCCAACTCCAGCAATATAAAGGTAGGCGTAACCCGAAAGACCCAGGTGCCCACCCGGTGGATAGACCAGGGCGCCCATGAGGCCATTGAAATCGTGGAAGTTCCCAATCGCTATTTGGCAGGTATAACGGAAGTAGCCTTAAAAGACCATATTGGGGATAAGACCAATTGGCGCAAAATGTTGACCAACACCGTTGACAATGAGGATTTATCCGAATGGAAAAACAAATTAAGGCCCTTTATTCCCAAAGAAGCCATGGCCTATTTTATCGAACACAATACAGAAACCCATTTAGCATACCCCATACTTCAATATCCGGAAAAGGTGAAAAGTTTAAACTTGGACAAAACTCCAAGTTTTACCGGAAAACTTAAAGGCATAAAGGGGCAATACCTCATCTTTGAAGACAATACCGTATTTAATGTCAGGGGCAGTGAAGGGTATTATGTTTCTTTGGGTATCCATTGAAATTTCAGCACCCTCCTTTTTCTTTTACCCGGTACAAAAATTAGGATTTCCGCTAATTTTGTTTTAGGGGAAATTGTTTTTACCCTATTCAATTTACCGAATCCTTTTGGGCCTTTGCTGTATCTTTCTTTTTCTTAAAGAGACCTCCCAAAATATCTTTAGCAGCTTCCTTAACCGCATCGTTTTTTGTGGGAACGGTATCTGCACCGCCTTTTTTATTATCCAATACGTCTCCCAAAAAATCTCCTGCACGCTCTTTTAAAGAATCTTTATCTTGCCGGGCCATAGTATCCTTTTTACCCCCACTTAGCACATCCCCGATCAGGTCTTTGACCTTGGATTTGCCTTTATTCAGGAATTTTTGCTTTTGGATCTCGATCAATCGGCCTGTTAAACTTTCGATCCCCGAAGTCAAATCCGTAGTTATTTCCGGACTGGTATATGCCCCCCCAATGTTCGCCGTAACAGGAACAGTTATGTTTTCCAATGAGCGATCATCAATTTTGGCAATCAGGTCGTTCACTTCATTTCCCAAATACTTTGCAGGCACTTCCATAACCACCTTGTAATTCATATTACTGTCAAATGCATGCCCACCGGCAACGTTAATAGCAATATCCCGATAGTTTATGGTAAACGGCTTTACGGATACGAGACCGTCCTTAAAGGATAGTTTTGTCTTTAATTCCTTTAAATTCAATTTATCAAAATCTATAAAATCCAACTTGGAACCCAATGCCGATAATACGGGTGTACTTTCCAGGTTTATTTCCGCTGTAAGAACGTTCGCCAACACATCACCCGCTAAGGAAGGTAGATCCGGGGTAAAATTATCCGTAAGTTTACCGGACAATGTAATGTCCGAACTAAAATTGCCTTTAAGTACTTGTGCTACCGGTGCCAAAACCTTGAAAAGTTGTAAGGATTTAAAGGTTTCATCTACTTGCAATTGGTTCATATTCAATTTCATGGCAAAGGCGGGCGTTTCATTTTCAGTAGAAACTTCCCCATCAAAAATTACTTTTCCATTGAACAAAGAAGAAGTCATATTGCTTAAAATGGCCTTTTCATCTTTTATTTTCAGATTACCCCGCACATTGGTTAAATTGATGTTATCATAAATGACCGTATTGGCACTGGCGTTAAAATTTGCGTCTAAAAACGAAGGGATTTTAATTTTTTCTTCCGATGAAGTATCTTGATTTTCTTTTTCGCCTCCCGCATTCTCTTCTACCATAAAATCATCAAGCGCAAACACATTTGACCGGAGGGTAAAATCGCCCTCTACTTTTTCATTGTTGAAGAGGTATCCCAAAAAATTATCGATGGTTCCCGTAACATCAAAATCGGTTTTGCCCATAGTCCCGTTCAATGTGTTCAGAACAACCGTTTTTGGGTCAAAAGCTAAGGCAGCGGTATTTATTTTAATCGGGGCATTGATTTCTTCGGAATTGTACTCAAAGTCCCGAACGGCCAACGTACCGGAAGTCCGGGTATTTTCATATTGGCCATTTTCTACGGAGGCCCTATCGAATACCGTTGTAAAATCCGTATTCAAGAATCCCTTCAAATCCAGATTCGCCGGTATGGGATAGGCCTTTGAAATATTGATCAAATTTATGTTGCCGTCAACACTGGCATTTACACTGGCATTGCCTAATAGTTCCGTAATTTTTGAAGTCATATTAAAATGATCGTCATCGATCATAAAAGACAATTTTTGGAGGTCCAGATAGGTGTTTTTAATTATTCCTTCGGTATTATTGATTTCAACGTCCATAAAAATAGCACGGACGGATTTTGGTAAATCCGGATACTTAAAAGATGCATTATCAGCATTGATCTTAATATTGAATTTAGGGATAGATACCTCATCCACAACACCTTTAAATGTTCCGGCGACGACAAAATTCCCTGTAGTCTTTACATTTTCAATATTTTTCGAGTAAACTTCCGGAATAACGGCCAAGAAATTTTTAAAATCCGAAGACGGTGTCTTAAAGCTAATATCCACTTCTTGATTATCCTCATTAACCTTTACAAACCCGTTAAACACTAGAGGAAGCTGGTTTACCAACACTTCATTTTTCAAAAACGAGTATTTGTTTTCATTTAAATCAATACCAATAAGCGCATCTAACCGAACCCTATTTTTGTTCAAATAGTTGGTACTACCCATTTTAAAAGAGACCAGGGCATCCGTATGGGTATCCAGTTCCGAGGTTTGTAATGACAGGTCGCCGGTACCCTGATGATTCATTTCGGCTATTTCCAGATGCAGACCTGTTGAAAAGTCGTCATACGCTATACGGGTATCCTTGATTTTATACGATTCCATATTAAACGAAAAGCCGCCACTTTGCCCGGACGTTGCCCCGGTATCTTCTGGATTTTTCTTGGCGATGTCATAATTTGCGTTCCCCTCTTTGTCCAACATAATATGCAACAACGCCTGATCTATTATGAAATCGGATATTGAAATGGGAGTTCCCGAACCCTTGAACAATTCCCCTATTCCCATTTTAAGCACCACTCCTTTGGCAAAAAATAAGGTATCCCCGTCAAATGGGGCTTTGTTTATAAGACTCACGTCGGCCAGACGCACCTGGGCATTGGGAAAGCTACTTAGAAGACTAAGGTCGGCACTGGAAAAATCCAATGTTGCGTCAAGATTATTGTTAACGTTATTTTTTATAATGTCCCCGATCTTAGATTCCAAGAAAAAGGGTATGGCCGTCAAAAGCAACACTATCAATAAAAAAACGACCCCGATCAACCTAATAAGTTTCTTTTTCATTTCTTCGTGCAATTTTCCTTAAAAACTGTTATTTACCGCTATTATTATGCGTCCAGATCAATTTCTTGGCCTACGGTCAATTTAAACCGTTTTCTCAACATATATACGAACAAATAAAGGAAAGGGGTATCCAAGAATGCTATAATAATCTTAAAAATGAAGCCGCTGATGACCAGACCCGTAAATTTATCCCAGGGAATTTCTCCAAAAGAGCATAACAGAAGTACTACGGTAAACGTATCTATCAATTGGGACGAAAACGTAGAAAAGTTATTTCGCAACCACAAATACCTGCCTTGGGTCAGGTTTTTCCAAAAATGATAAATCTGGATATCTACAAACTGTGCCAACAGATAAGCCATCATAGAAGCGAAAACCGCAACAATGGTATTCCCAAAGACCGAATGGAACAGCTCATCTGAAACTGGAGACCATGAAGTGGCCGAAACGGAAGCGGAAGTGTACACGATGACCAGTGAAAAAAAGGAAGCGAATATACCTGCCTTTACGATCTGGTTGGCCTTCTTTTTACCAAAGATTTCCGAAATTATATCGGTAATCAAAAAGGTAACGGGATAAGGTAAAATCCCCACGGAAATTTCAAACAAAGGGGCTCCAAATACGGTTATATCGCCAAAGGGGTTCCAATAAAAGAATTTTTGAAAGATAAGATTGGAAACGACCAAGGAAGTAATAAAAAGAGCCCCCAGATATAGGTATATTTTGCGGGCGAACAATGTATCACTATGCGTCATGGACTATTTAATATGCAACGTAAACGGCATTCTGGCCTGAACTCCTTTTTGTGTCATGACCGATTTTACTTCTTTCCAGAGCGTATAGGCATCCTCCCCTATTTCTTCCCGCAACATCTCCGCTTTGGCCGTTGCACTCGCTCCACCTACATCTTCCATAAACCGCTCAAAACCAGATTTATATTTCGGGTATTTTTTAACGCCATACCCTTTGAGTTCTGCCATATTGGCCGCCTCCGCAATAGCATCTTCCAAGGTACCCAATTCATCTACCAATCCCAGACGTTTGGCATCCACACCACTCCATACACGCCCTTGGGCAACACTATCCACTTCCGCAACGGACATATTACGCCCCTGGGATACACGTTCTAAAAAAGTTCGATAGGTCTCCTCGATCCCTTCTTGGATCGTATTCCTAAAACTATCCGTCATAGGGCTGAACAAGGAATAGTCTACCGCATTGGCATTGGTACCCACTTGTTCTGAGTTTATACCGATGTTCTTCGCCAGTTCACTTATATTGGGTACTGTTCCAAAAACCCCGATAGACCCCGTTACCGTGGTAGGTTCCGCAAAAATCCTGTCCGCACCCGCAGCAATATAATACCCTCCCGATGCCGCTACGTTCCCCATGGAGACCACCACAGGCTTTATTCGTTTTGTTAGTTCTACTTCGCGCCAAATGATATCCGAGGTCAATGCACTGCCGCCGGGCGAATCTACCCGCAACACCACAGCTTTGACCTTATCATCTTCCCTGGCTTTTATCAAGGCATCATTGATGATGCCCTGACCGATAATCTCCGGACTTCCCTCACCATATAAAATCTCACCTTGCGCAAATATTACGGCTATTTTATCGCTTCCGGACGCCATGGTTTTTTTATTTGCATATCTGGCATAATCTTCAAGGGCGGTCACCTTTACCTCTTTGCTTTCCCCTAGGGCATCTGCCAATTTCCCTTCATATTCATCATAAAAAATAACGTCATCTATCAATCCCGAACGCTTTGCCAGTTTTGGGGAACGTCCTCCAAGGGTGTCTGCGATGGTATTTAAGTCGTCCTCGGAAATCCCTCTTCCCACGGCAATATCCGCAATCATCGAATTCCATAGGGATTGGATCAGTTCCTTTATTTGCCTCCTGTTGGATTCGCTCATTTCATTTTCCAAATACGGCTCTACGGCACTCTTATATTTCCCGTGGCGAATGACTTCCATTTTAATACCAGCTTTCTCCTGTAAATCCTTATAGAAGAGTACTTCTGTTGAAAGCCCTTTAAAGTCCATAGCCCCAACGGGGTTCATAAAAATGGAATCGGCTACACTGGATAGGTAATAGTCCTTTTGCAGATAAAAATCCGCATAAGCGTATATAAATTTTCCTGTATCTTTAAAATCCTCCAGGGCTTTTCTAATGGCCTGTGTTTGGGCCAAGCCGGCTATGGTAAAATTATTGTTGATGCTGATTCCCTTTATACGATCATCATCTTTTGCAACGGCAATGGCATGCAGCACCTCGTCCAGTCCCTGAGATTTATCAAATAGTCCGCTAAAGGGATCTAAATCGCTGCTTCCCGTATAATCAACCAAAGGTCTTTGCAATTGAAGTTCCAATATGGAACCGTCCTTAACAACCACGGTATCCTCGCCCGAGCCCAAAAGGGTCACAAAGACAAAAAACATAACGAAAATAATACCGAATGCCACCAAACAACCTAAAATAGCGGCTAATAGATTTCTTAAAAAGTTCACTTAAATGCACATTTTATTCGATCACAAAGATAACCAAAGTGAATTTGTTTTGTTTATTTTGCCTATAGTATGGCGGTGAAGCAATTTGTATATCTATCTATTGGAAGTAATCTAGGTCATAAAAAACTGAACTTACAGAAGTCCATTTTTCTGATCAATGAAAAACTGGGAAGGGTTACCGCAGTGTCCGCTATGTACAAATCTCCTTCCTGGGGATTTGAAGGGGGCGAATTTTTAAACGCCTGTGTGCAATTGGAAACCACAAAAGATCCGGAATGGCTTTTATCGGGATTATTGCAATTGGAACAAAAACTGGGAAGGGAAAGGGCTATCCATAAAGGTTATGCGAACAGGACCATAGATATTGATATTCTCTATTATGGCAAAGAAGTTATCAATACCGACACCCTGACTATTCCCCATCCGAAAATGAAGGAGCGTAAATTTGTTTTGAAACCTTTGGCCGATATTGCCCCGCAATTTTATCATCCTATATTCAATAAGGATACCCGGAACCTTTTACAACAATGTCCGGATAAAAGTAGTTTGACAAAAGTAAGCAAGAAGCTCTATCCGGATAGAAAAGCTTTGTTTTCGGCCATGGAGTTTATTACCATAGAAGGAAATATTGGAGCGGGAAAAACTACGCTGGCTACTAAGATTGCTGAAGACCTTAATGCAAAATTGATTTTGGAGCGCTTTGCGGAGAATCCCTTTTTACCCAGTTTTTATAAAGACCGATCACGATTTGCCTTTCCCTTGGAAATGTCATTTTTGGCCGATCGCTATCAACAATTTATGGACGACACCAGTCAATTCGACCTCTTTAAAGGTTTTATGATAAGCGATTACGACATTTTTAAATCCCTGATCTTTGCAAAGGTCACTTTACAAAAACAAGAATTTGAGCTCTACAGAAAGGTTTTTGGTTTTATGTACAAGGAAATAAAAAAACCAAAAATATATGTTTATTTGCACCAAACTTCGGCCCGACTTTTAGAAAATATAAAAAAAAGAGGGCGGGATTATGAGCAGGATATAGCTGTGGACTATCTGGAAAACATCAATAGGGGCTACTTGGATTTTTTAAAGACCTATCCAAAAGAAAACCAGCTTATTATAGACATATCGGAATTGGATTTTGCAAACAAAAAAATGGACTATCTGAAGGTTCTGGAACATATTCAAGATTTCGCCATACTTCAGTAGGGTTAACACAATTTTGTGAATTTTCTTGCATAGAACAAATGGATTTACGTTATTGTGGGAATAAATAGTTAACTAACTAACTCAAACTTTACAAAAAAACCCGGTCTAGGCCGGGTTTTTTATTGCATTTAATTTTCCCCAAACATCCCAAACCACTATTCCGGCACTTACCGAAATATTCAAACTATGTTTGGTCCCAAATTGCGGAATTTCCAGAACTTCATCGCAATGGGACACCACTTGTTGGTCCACGCCCCTGACTTCGTTTCCAAAAATAAGCACGTAGGTTTTTCCTCTCTTGGGCCTAAAGTCGTTCAACATGACCGCTCCATCGGCTTGTTCAATGGCAACGATGACCTTTTCTTCCGACTTCAATTCCTGTATTAATTCCAACGTGTCCGGAGCGTATTCCCATTCTACACTTTCCGTAGCCCCCAATGCCGTTTTATGAATATCCTTATGAGGCGGTGTTGCCGTAATTCCGCAGAGGTATATCTTCTGAATCAAAAAGGCATCGGCCGTCCTAAAAACAGAACCAATATTGTTAAGGCTTCTGATATTGTCCAACACCAATACAATAGGTATCTTTTCCACACCTTTAAATGTATCCACATCCAATCTCTCCAATTCTTCGTTTCGCAGCTTTCTCATGTAATACTTTTCAACTATCGCCCTTAAATATCAACAAAAATTTCATTGAGATGGGGAATGGCATATATTCGTTTGGTTCAGCAAAAATAAGTAGATAAATACAAGGTGACGAGCAAGAAGAAGACAAAAAAGGTAACTCCTTTGATGCAACAGTACAATACCATCAAGACCAAGTATCCTGATGCCATGCTTTTGTTCCGCGTGGGCGATTTTTATGAAACTTTTGGTGAAGATGCGGTAAAGGCCTCCAAAATACTGGGAATTATCCTTACCCATAGGAATAATGGCGGGGACAGAACGGAACTTGCAGGGTTTCCCCATCATTCTTTGAATACCTATCTACCAAAATTAGTAAAGGCTGGGCAGCGGGTAGCCATCTGCGATCAACTGGAGGATCCCAAACAAACAAAGACCATTGTCAAAAGAGGGGTCACGGAATTGGTTACTCCCGGGGTGGCCTTAAACGATGATATTTTATCCGCTAAAAGCAATAATTTTCTCTGTGCCGTTCACTTTGGCAGAAAAAAACTAGGGGTTGCCTTTGTTGATATTTCCACCGGGGAATTTCTGACCTCTGAAGGCACCGAAGAGCAAATTGACAAGCTCTTACAAAATTTTGGGCCCAATGAAATCCTGATATCCAAAAACCATAAAAAGGAATTTTCCGAGGTTTTCGGCACCCAATTCCATACTTTTTTTATGGAAGATTGGGTCTTTCAGGAAGATTATGCCGTGGAAAACCTGAACAACCACTTCAACACCAAAACTTTAAAAGGGTTTGGCGTAGATCATCTAACGTATGGCATAGTGGCTTCGGGCGTGGTACTCCACTACTTGTCCGAAACCCAACACAGACAACTACAGCATATAAATAAACTACAAAGGATCGCCGAGGATGAGTATATATGGATGGATCGTTTTACCATTAAAAACCTGGAACTATACCATTCTACCAATGTAAACGCGGTTACGCTTCTAGATGTAATAGACCAGACCATTTCTCCTATGGGCGGACGTATGATAAAGCGTTGGTTGGCCCTACCGTTAAAGAACGTTCAAAAAATCAGAAACCGGCATGAGGTAGTTCGTCACTTTATGGAAAATGAGGAGATTCTGGAAAAGCTCCGGAACGGCATCAAAAAGATGGGAGATCTCGAACGTCTTATTTCCAAGATATCCACAGGGAAAGTAAACCCAAAAGAAGTGGTTCAACTTAAGAACTCCCTGGAATCCATAGTTCCGATAAAACAACAGATCTCCCAGGCCAACAATGAAGCATTGGCCTTAATTGGCGATCAATTGCACACCTGTGACCTGTTGCGTGCCAAAATCAAGGAACTATTGAACGAAGAAGCTCCGGTAAATATTCTAAAAGGCAATACGATCGCTAAAGGTTTTTCAGAAGAGTTGGATGAGCTCAGGGGACTGGCCTTCTCCGGAAAGGAATACTTGGATAAAATGCTGGAACGGGAAACCGTGGCAACCGGTATCACTTCTTTAAAAATTGCGTCCAACAATGTGTTCGGTTATTATATCGAGGTCCGAAACACCCATAAGGACAAGGTGCCGGAATCCTGGATACGCAAGCAGACCTTAGTTAATGCGGAACGTTATATTACCGAAGAGCTAAAGGAGTACGAAGCTAAGATATTGGGGGCGGAAGAACGTATTCTATCTTTGGAGCAGCAGTTGTTTTCACAATTGATCGTCTGGATGCAGGAATACATTGCCCCGGTACAAAATAATGCCAACCTTATTGCACAATTGGATTGTCTCTGTGGTTTTGCCCAATTGGCCAAAGACAATAATTACATTGCTCCCGAATTAAACGACTCTACGGATATTGACATCAAAAACGGCAGGCATCCCGTTATAGAAAAACAGTTGCCCCCGGGCGAAAATTATATTGCCAATAATGTACAATTAGATCGTACCCAACAACAGATCATCATGATTACAGGGCCCAATATGAGCGGTAAGTCCGCCATATTAAGGCAAACCGCTTTAATTGTTTTGCTGGCACAGATGGGCAGTTTTGTTCCTGCCGATGTGGCCAAAATCGGATATGTGGATAAAATTTTCACCCGTGTGGGAGCTAGTGACAATATCTCTATGGGAGAATCTACTTTTATGGTAGAAATGAACGAGACCGCTTCCATTCTGAACAATTTATCGGAACGAAGTTTAGTACTTCTGGATGAAATTGGGCGGGGTACAAGTACCTATGACGGGATATCCATTGCATGGGCCATTTCCGAATATTTGCACGAACATCCGGCACGGGCAAAAACACTGTTCGCCACACATTACCACGAACTCAATAAAATGACCGGTACATTTAAACGTATCAAAAACTACAACGTATCCGTAAAAGAACTAAAGGATACTGTCTTATTCCTAAGAAAACTCACTCCGGGGGGAAGCGAACACAGCTTTGGTATCCATGTAGCCAAAATGGCAGGTATGCCACAACAGGTTATCCACAAGGCCAATAAAATCCTGGAAAAAATGGAACGCTCCCATTCCAAAGACGCAGTGACCGAAAAGCTGGAGTCCGTCCCCAATGAAATGCAACTGAGTTTCTTTAATCTAGACGACCCTCTTTTGGAAGAGATCAAAGAGGAAATACTCCATTTGGATATAGATACATTGACTCCAGTTGAGGCGTTAATGAAGCTTAATGAAATAAAGCGATTACTGACCAAGAACAAGAAAGCCACCTCCTGATAAATTTTATTTCTTTTGCCAAAATTTACTTTGGATTTTATAGAATTGTATTAAATTTGCATCCGCATCTTTAGGGATGCACGTTCTTGAACATGCGAAAATAGCTTCCCGATGGTTATCGGGAGTAGAGTGCCGAAATCTTGAAAAACAAAGGTCTCCCGCTCGGAAGTTATTTTCAGATAGACGCGAAAATAGCTCAGTTGGTAGAGCGCCACCTTGCCAAGGTGGAGGTCGCGGGTTCGAATCCCGTTTTTCGCTCAAAACGCTGCTTGCCGGCGTTTTTTTATTC
This sequence comes from Maribacter spongiae, assembly GCF_047345125.1. Lineage (NCBI taxonomy): Bacteria > Pseudomonadati > Bacteroidota > Flavobacteriia > Flavobacteriales > Flavobacteriaceae > Maribacter > Maribacter spongiae. Next base: position 153,988 of record NZ_JBLFEQ010000006.1, read on the forward strand.
GGATGCCTGTCGTGGCATTGAGAATGCTCGAGTGGTGGTCCCGATAGTTATCGGGAGGTAGACACAAGAGCGAGCAAGAAGCTCGAGTGGTGGAATTGGTAGACACGTTGGACTTAAAATCCAATGGCCATTATGGCCGTATGGGTTCAAGTCCCATCTCGAGTACAAAGGAAAAGCCGGAGTTTTAAAACTCCGGCTTTTCTAATTTAAGTACAACAAATCTTTAATCTATTTAGTAGTTTCCGATTCTATGAGTAAATCTGAAAAGGAAGATTTGTATGAATTAATCGACCATTTTAATGATCAAAATATAAATCTGAATTTAGATAAAATAAAACTTGAACAATGTATCCCAACCAATATCAACCAAAACACGCCTCACATTTCCCTTGTATCAAAATCTGAGATACTTCCACTTCTCGATTAGGAATTTGTGGGATATTAACCTCTACAGATAAACAATCTACTTTACCACAACTTAAGCATTGAAAATGTGGATGAATGTCTATATGTTCAGATTTTGAACAACCATTGCATTTTGCATACCATTTAATATCATTTTTACCGAGAAAAGAATGCAGGGACACCATCATCTGCAAGTTTATCCAAGATACGATAAACAGTGGTTTTGTTTATTTTTCCACTAAGCCGTTTAATCAGTGTTATAGCAGAAATAGCGTTCGAATCTTTTTGATATTCATCCAATAACACCTCAACAGATGATGTTCGTCTAACAATACCCATGATGCAAATTTAGGCAGTATCCAATAAACTGTGTAAGTAGAAAATTAGGCGGGTCTTAAGACCCGCCTAATTTTTTGTCTAATTTTAATATCACAGTTATCATGGAAGGTATAAAGCAACGACTTTTGAACAGTGGCCTTCTTGACGGTCTAAAAACGGAAGGGGAACCGACCACGTTTTTGAAGCAGCTCCACAGCACTGCATTGGAGTCTATGTCCAAGGGGGAATTGGATACCCACTTGGACTATCCGAAAAACGGCAAGGGCGACAGTGCCAATAGTCGTAACGGCACTAGCATAAAGCGCATTAAGACCAAGTTCGAAAAAGTGCGATAGAAGTGCCCAGGGACCGCCATGGCAGTTTTGAGCCCGTAGTGGTTCCCAAACACAAAAGCAACTCGCTCTCGGTGGAGAATATCGTGATTTCTTTATATGCCAAAGGGATGAGCTTCTCGGATATTGAGGAAGAACTCCAAGAAATTTATGGTTTTAGGTTATCCACATCTGCCATATCCATTATTACCGACCGAGTGAACCAACGCGTACTGGACCGGCAGAACAGGCCATTGGAAACCGTTTATTGCGTTGTATGGATGGACGGTATCGTGTTTAAAGTAGGACAGGGCGGCAAAGCCATCGACAAGACCGTCTATCTGGCCGTAGGGCCCAACAGGGAGGAACTTACCATATTTTTTGACTTCCCCTTGGAAATCAGAAAAACCATCTATACCACCAATATGATAGAAAACCTCAATGGGAAAATAAGAAAGTACACAAAGAACAAAATGGCCTTCCCCACCGATGATGCCCTGAAAAAATCGGTATACCTGGCCTTGATGCAGATCACTAAAAAATGGACACGACCCATTCACAATTGGGGGCTTATACTTAATCGGTTCTTGACTATATTTGAAAAAAGGGTCCAACTATAAAAAACCTAACCCGCTGAAATTCTGTTTATACTAAATTTTGGATACTGTCAAGTTTCAAAAAGAGAAGCGAGTTCCATTTTTGAAACTCGCTTGAAATTCACATTTTCTGTGATTTATTCGTGACCGCGGGAGGATTCGAACCCCCAACCCTCAGAGCCGAAATCTGATATTCTATCCAGTTGAACTACGCGGCCATTATTTTCCAAACCTTTTAGGTCCGGATTATGATAATTTATTCTTTATTATTGTTGAAATGGTTTTTCCATCTGCCCGGCCTGCCAGTTCCTTGGAAACAATCCCCATTACTTTACCCATATCTTGCATTCCGGAAGCTCCGATAGCTTCAATGGTCTGTACAACCACTTTTTCAATTTCTTCTTCCGTCAACTGCTCGGGCAAAAACTGTTCTATTACCGCTACTTGAGCCAATTCCGGTTCCGCTAAATCATTCCTCCCCTGTTCTTTAAAAATAGTAGCACTGTCCTTACGTTGTTTTACCAGCTTTTGAACGAGTTTAATTTCATCATCTTCGGACAAATCTCCCTGACCACTGGTCTGGGCCAGCAAAATAGCCGACTTTATGGCCCGTAATGATTCTAAGGCAACTGCGTCCTTGGCTTTCATTGCCGCTTTCATTTGCTCCATTACCTTTTGCTGTAATCCCATATCATCTAATTTAGCGGCACGAAGATAAAAAATAAACCCGAAAACGGTTATTGTTTCCGGGTTTAAACTTTTAAGTTCAAGGAATATTTAATCTACATTATCATGTAAAAAGGAATTATTGGACCGCAATTGAACTTCATCATTACTATCATCACTTAAACTTGTCCTGGAAATCTTATTTTCCCTGGGATTATCGTTTAAATTTACTCCCTGGCGTTTATATGCGGGTTCTTTTTCTATTTCATCAATATTGCCAAGACTATTCTGAAATTTGTAATTAAAGTCCTTTAGTTTTCTTCTACGTTCATCGGCCCGCTCCTTTAACAATTCCTCTATAGGGGTTTCCATTGGGTCCATCGGCTTTTTTTCCTGCGAGACACTACGATCTACAACCGTTCTTTTTTCAAACACCAGTTCGTCCTCTACAATTTTTGGTTCAAATTCCTCCGCTTTGGACTTAGCTCCCGTCAATTGGTTTTCCAGCTGCATGTAATCGTCCAAACTGTATCTTTTCTCACCATTTTTATCATATTCCAATACAGGGATTACCTCTATACTGTCAGTAACATTGATGTCTTTGACCTCATCGTCCAAATTGAACATGATTACGTTCTCTTTTTCCTCATCTTCCAAAGGTTCGGAAACCAAAGGCAGGTCAAAGCTCATTTCTATTTGATCTTCCTCCTTCACCTTAAGAATTTCCGGCTCTACCACTTCTATATCCCGCAGGGCATCGGAAGATTCTATAATAACAAAATCATCTTCACTAATGGTATCCGCCACCACTTCTTCATAAAATACATTAAAGTTCTTGATATAATTGGTCGTGGGTATCAAATCAAAATCACCCTCGTCCAACAATTCATATTTTGGTTCCGGTTCTTCCTCAACCTCTAATGTATGTACTGTTTTTCCGGGCAATAATTGCTTTTCCGCCTTTTGCTCATCCTCCAGGGTATGGATAATTTTTTTTGCCTCTGTATTTACAATATCGTCCTGTTGCTCAATATTAAACCCCGTAGCGATAACCGTTACCGCTATAGCTTCTCCCAGGCTCTCATCCTCACCTACGCCCATAATGATATTTGCGCCATAACCGGCCTCTATCTGAATATGGTCATTGATCTCACCTATCTCATCGATCGTAATCTCCTGTGATCCTGAAACAATAAGCAACAATACATTTTTGGCGCCTGTAATTTTGTTGTCGTTCAGCAATGGCGAATCCAAGGCTTTCATAATGGCCTCATTGGCCCTGGCCGATCCCGAAGCAATGGCGGAACCCATAATAGCGGTACCACTATTGGATAGTACCGTTTTGGCATCACGCAAATCTATATTCTGCGTATAGTGGTGCGTAATTACCTCTGCAATGCCCCGTGCGGCCGTTGCCAAAACTTCATCCGCTTTGGAAAAGCCCGCCTTAAAGCCTAGATTTCCATAAACCTCCCTTAATTTATTATTATTGATGACGATCAGGGAATCTACATTCTTTCTCAGTTTTTCAATACCCAATTGCGCTTGTTCACATCTCATTTTTCCTTCGAACTGAAAGGGCATGGTAACGATTCCTACCGTAAGAACATCCATTTCCTTGGCCTGTTTTGCAATGACGGGAGCAGCACCAGTTCCTGTTCCCCCACCCATTCCGGCCGTAATGAAAATCATTTTTGTAGTATTGCCCAACATGTTCTTAATGTCTTCCATACTCTCCATAGCAGCCTGTTCACCTACCTCGGGGTTGGCACCAGCCCCCAATCCTTCGGTCAATGAAACGCCCAACTGAATCTTATTGGGTACCGGACTATTGTCCAATGCCTGGGAATCAGTATTACAAATAACAAAGTCCACTCCATTGATACCGGCCTGGAACATGTGATTAATGGCGTTGCTACCACCACCGCCTACACCAATGACCTTAATTACATTGCTTTGATTTTTCGGGAGATCAAAAGAGATACTATCAAATTCGTTGTTCTTACTCATGTTGTTCTGATTACTGGTTTATTGAATGCTAATTTTTTAAATGTTCTATTCTGCGTTGTCCAAAAATTCCTTTAGTTTTTCGGACCACTTATCAAATACGGATTTCCGTTCTCTTTTATTATTATTTAGAGATGTTTCATCCATTTCATGGGCTGCATAGGCCATCTCCCCTTCCATTTCAGATGTTTCTCCTTGATCGGCCTTATCCTTGTTCTTTATCGCGTTCATCAAAAGACCCACCGCAGTGGCATAAAGCGGACTCGCTACTTCTTCATCCGAATCTCCGGCCAAATGCTCGTTCGGGTATCCTATCCTGGTATCCATTCCCGTGATATATTCCACCAATTGCTTTAAATGTTTTAATTGGCTACCACCACCTGTTAGTACAATACCTGCAATAAGTTTCTTTTTTTGCTCTTCATGGCCATAGTTCTTGATTTCCACATAGACTTGTTCTATGATTTCCACTACTCTGGCATGAATGATCTTGGACAGATTTTTTAACGTAATCTCTTTTGGCTCCCTGCCTCTTAACCCGGGTATGGAAACAATCTCATTATCCTTGTTTTCACCGGGCCATGCCGATCCGAATTTCGTTTTAAGCGACTCTGCCTGTTTTTCAATAATGGAACAGCCTTCTTTAATATCTTCGGTAATTACACCTCCCCCAAAAGGAATTACTGCCGTATGTCTAATGATACCATCTTTAAAAATGGCCAAATCCGTTGTTCCGCCCCCTATATCTATTAAAGCCACCCCGGCTTCCTTTTCTTCCTGGCTCAGCACTGCATCCGATGAGGCCAAAGGTTCCAAGGTAATGTTCCCTAAATCCAATCCGGCACTTTTAATACATCGGCCCACATTTTTGATGGAGGTCACCTGACCCACCACTACATGGAAATTAGCCTCTAAACGACCACCGTACATTCCGATCGGCTGTTTAATTTCCGCCTGGCCATCTACCTTATATTCTTGTGGCAATACATGGATGATCTCTTCCCCCGGAAGCATGATCAATTTATAAACCTGATTGCACAACTTATCCAAATCCCCCTCATTAATCACTTCTTCGGAATTCGATCGGGTAATATAATCACTGTGCTGCAAGCTTCTTATATGCTGCCCTGCAATACCCACCACCACGGAACCGATCTTAAGTCCGGAATTTACCTCCGCCTCTTCTACGGCCTGTTGTATGGATTTTATGGTCTGGGTAATATTATTTACGACACCACGATGCACCCCCAGACTTTTGGATTTGCCTATACCCAAAATCTCAATCTTCCCATATTCGTTTTCCTTGCCGATCATGGCAACGATCTTGGTTGTTCCGATGTCTAGACCAACTGAATAATTAGCTTGTTCCATTTCTTTATATTTTAGTGCACACTACTTGGTTATTGAATTCTAAACTTACTACCGTAAAATCTTCCAAGGTCTTATCTTTATTCGCTTTGGCATAAAACGCCTTGAAATTGCCGAACTTTTCCTTTAGATTTTCAACACCCCCTAAATTCACCACAAATTGGTTCAGCCTAAATTTTAATCGGTAATCATTCTCCGCTTCGATATGAATACCTATTACGTTCTTTCGCAAAAAATCGTCCGCATTAATAAATTCCAAAATCACGTAAGCATCTTCCAGGCTTTTTCCTGTAATATTGCCCGTTATAATGGGAACCCTGGCCGAATGGTTCTTGGAAAGCGGCATGCGTTTTCCTTCATCGTCCAGATAAAATTTTGTATTCCCCTCTATGCGTCCGATTGGCTTACGTTGAACAATTCTAGACGTAAGCTTACCATCTATAGTAAGATAGACTTGGGCACTTTTCACCATTTCATTGGTCTCAAGGACCTCTTCTATAGTATTCAAAACTAATTTTTCTTTAGGCACATTTTTGAGCCTTCCGTAATTTTGTATTAACAATTTATTAACCATGCCTTCCGTGATATATAAATTCTCATCTCCAAGGAATTCCACCTTCATCTTAACGATATTTTTTTCATTGTTCCGTTGATTAGAAAATGCGTAAAGCCCCAATATCACTAACACAAGCGCAATTACCTTTAAATAGTTCCAATTAATGTGCATAGTCTAAATGTTCTTTTATTTTTTGAATTTCCAAGCCAATATCCCCTGCTCCCATAGTTACCAGAAGTTCAGGATCTTGCGCTTTTATCTCTCTTATGATTTCGTCTTTTTTGATACTTTTTTTATTGGGATTGGTCATTTTTTCCAACAACCATTCCGAAGTAATTCCATCTAAAGGTTCCTCTCTTGCCGGATATATTTCCAACAGCAAAACATTATCGAACCTTGAAAGGCTTTTAGCAAAATCATCTCCAAAATCCCGAGTTCTTGAGAACAAATGAGGCTGAAAAACGGCCAATACTTTTTTTTGGGGATGCATCTCTAAAATAGCTTCATAAACCGCATCTATTTCTTTGGGATGATGCGCATAATCGTCTATAAAAATGAGATCATCCGTTTTGATCTTATAGGAAAAGCGTCTTTGCACCCCTTTAAAGCTTTCCAAAGCTTGCGCCAGGCGATGCGGTGGGGAACCTGCATGCATCGCCATAGCAAAAGCTACCAGTCCGTTGAGCAAATTATGCCTTCCGGGCTTGTTGAACTTAACTCCCTCCAGAACAGTCTCAGGAGTTCCCAAATCAAATATGTAGGCACCTTGTTCTATTTTTATGTTTCGGATACAATAATCCGAATCGTCTTCTATTCCATAGGTAATACCTTCCAAAGGCAGCCCTTTACGAACCAACAATGTTCCTCCGGGCTTAAGCCTATCCACAAATTCCAGAAAAGATTTTTTCAATTCTTCACTATTCCCGTAAATATCCAAATGGTCGGCATCCATCGAAGTGATGCAAGCCACGTTTGGCGACAACCTAAGAAACGAACGATCAAACTCATCGGCCTCCACTACGGAATACTCGGTTCCCTCCAAAAGAAAATTGCTGTTAAAATCTTCCGATATGCCCCCAAGAAAGGCCATTAAGGGCGTACCTGTTTCTTTTAACAGATGGGCCAGAATACTGGATGTTGTGGTTTTTCCATGTGTTCCGGCCACCGCAAAGCAAAAAGAATCTTCGGTAATGAGTCCCAATACTTCCGATCTTTTTTTAATGGCAAAACCATTTTGCAGAAAATATTGATACTCGGTATGGGTATCCGGTACGGCAGGTGTATATACAACAAGTGTATCTTCTGGCCTTAAGAATTTTGTCGGTATTTTTTTTAGGTCATCTTGATAATGTACACCGATCCCATTCTCCGTAAGCTTTCGAGTAAGTGGTGTTTCCGTTTTATCATAGCCCGCTACCGATTTACCGACATACTGGAAATAACGGGCCAAAGCAGACATACCAATGCCTCCGATCCCAATAAAATAAACATTATGTATGTTGTTCAAGTTCAAAATCCAGTATTAAATTCAAGCTCAAAAAAGCTTATTCCATTGCAATTATGTATTGGTCATTTCTTGCTGCCCATTTTTAAAAGCTTTTCTATTTCATCACAAATATCCCGGGTCGCATTTGGCAATGCCAAGGTCTTTATCTTTTTTGAAAGTCTATTTTGTTCTTCTTCGGAATTCAATAAGGCGTTGAATCTCTTTTCAAAATCCGAATCCAGATCTTTTTCACGAATCAGTATTGCAGTATCTTCTTTTGCCAATGCCATTGCATTCTTCGTCTGATGGTCCTCCGCTACCAAAGGGGATGGAATAAAAATGGTCGGTTTGCCCACTAAACACAATTCCGATACCGCTCCGGCACCCGCTCTGGAAATAATAAAATCGGCAGTGGTATAGGCTTTATCCATCTGATTTAAAAAGGCATGGACTTTTACATTTTCCGAATTGTAACGGTCATAAATCCCTATATATCCCTTACCACATTGCCATAACACTTGAATTCCCGAATTTTTGAAATATTCCAATTTATCGGCCACCAAGGCATTAATTCTTCTGGCCCCTAAACTTCCCCCCAATACCAAAAGCGTTTTTATGCCTTTTTCCAATCCGAAAAAATCCAAAGCTTCATCTTTGGACACTTTTAGGGAAACCAAATCCGCCCTGACCGGATTTCCCGTTTTTACAATTTTATCTTTCGGAAAAAATTTATCCATCCCATCATAGGCTACACATATCTTAGCGACTTTATCCTTTAGCAGTTTGTTCGTAATCCCCGCATAGGAGTTTTGCTCTTGCAACAAACAGGGTATGCCTCTTCCGGAAGCCACTTTTAACAAAGGACCACTGGCAAACCCCCCTGTACCAATTACAACGTGAGGTTTTATACGAGATACTATTTTACCTGCCTTTATCAAACTACTTATCAATTTTATCGGAAACATCAGGTTTTTAAAGGTCAGTTTCCGTTGCAACCCTGTAATCCAAAGTCCTTCTATCTTATATCCAGCCTGTGGAACTTTCTCCATTTCCATTCGGTCCTTGGCCCCCACAAATAGGAACTCCGCATCCGGGTATCTTCTTTTTAGCTCATTGGCTATGGATATGGCCGGATAGATATGTCCACCCGTCCCTCCACCGGATAGTATAAAGCTATAATTGTCCACTTAATACTTCTAAAGGGTTGTTCCCATCCATTTCGGATGCACTATTGCTATCCTGAACCAAACTCTTATTACTTGCACTCAATATGATGCCGATAGCCAAACAAGTCATCCAACTGGACGTACCTCCGCTACTGATCAATGGCAAATTCTGACCCGTAACCGGAAAAAGTTCCACGGCCACCGCCATATTGATCATCGCCTGAAAAACTATGGGCAATCCTACCCCCAACACCAATAATTTGCTGAAAATTGTTCCACACCCATTGGCCACTACTACGATCCTAAAAAGCAAAAACAGATAAAAGAACATTAGGGCAAAACCACCTAAAAGTCCATATTCCTCTACGATTATCGCATAGATAAAATCTGATGAACTTTGCGGCAAAAAGTTTTTTTGCACACTTTTGCCCGCTCCCTTGCCTACTATACCGCCCGTGGCTATCGCTATTTTTGCCTTTTCTATCTGGTAATTGGCTTCCGTGTCCTCCGGGTTTGAAAAACTGTCCAGCCTGCTCATCCATGTATCTACCCGATTGGAAAACAAATCGGGGGCGGCCTTTGCCGTCAATACAAAAAGGGTCAAGCACAAAAGTCCCGTCCCTATGATCCCGAACAAATATTTTAAGGGATACCCGCCCAAAAAACAGAGTACCAGCACCATTGAAAAAATAATACCCGCTGTGGAAAAATTAGCGGGGAGAATTAAAAACACCACCAAGAACACGGGCAGCCACAACGGCAAAATGCTTTCGGTAAAAGTGACCTTAATATCCCGAACCTTAGAAAGGTATCTGGCGACATAGATCATAAGCACTACCGCCGCCAAATTAGAGGGTTGAAAACCAAAACCCACAAAAGGAATCCTGATCCATCTACTGGCATTTGTTCCGCTACTTGCCGTGCCCTGGGCCAATACGAACACCAACAACACCAGGATGATAGGCATAGCGATCAAGGAAAGGCCCTTAAAAAAGTGTGTTGGTATCTTATGGATACCGTACATGATCCCAAAACCCAAAAAGAGCAGTAGGGCATGTTTCACCAAGTGGCCCGCCGTAGTTCCATTTCCTACAACGTAGACCAAATTACTGCTGGCACTATATACCGGTAAAAATGAAAATAGGGCCAAGAGTGCCGCAATGGCCCAAATCGCCTTATCCCCTTTTATATTTTGAAATACCTTTAACACTTATAAATTCTTCACACAGTTCTTAAATTGATTCCCCCGATCCTCATAGTCTTTAAATAGGTCAAAGCTTGCACAAGCGGGCGAAAGCAATACCGTATCTCCTCGTTCCGCTATTTTATAGGCCACCTTTACGGCCTCTTCCATGGCAAAAGTCTCTACAAACAGGTCTACGACATTACCAAATACATCCTTTATTTTTGAATTGTCCGTACCAAGACATATGATCGCTTTTACTTTTTCCCGGACCAACGGCATCAGTTCTTTATATTCATTGCCCTTATCCACGCCACCAACGATCCAAACAACAGGGGTCTTCATACTTTCCAATGCATAGTACGTAGCATTTACATTGGTTGCCTTGGAGTCGTTTATATACTGGACATGGTGTATTTTCAAGACCTTCTCCAAACGGTGGGGGGCTCCCTGAAAATTGGAAATACATTGTCTGATAGTCTCTTTACGGATACCTACCAATTTGGCAATAGTGGCCGCCGCCATTGTATTTTTTAAATTGTGCTGTCCTTCCAGCGCCAAAGTATCTTTCATCATAGTAATAGTGTTCATATCTGTTCTAATCATAATTTGTTCGTTCTCGATAAATGCCCCTTCCTCAAAATTATTCTTTAAAGAAAATGGCAAAAGCGTGGATTTGATCGGAGTATCTTTCAATCTTTGAACAAGCACCTCATCATCCGAATCATAAATGAAATAATCCGAATTTTCCTGATTTTGTGCTATTCTGAATTTGGAGGTGATATAGTTGTCAAATTTGTACTCGTACCGGTCCAAGTGGTCCGGGGTTATATTTGTTATGACCGCTATATGCGGTCTAAAATTCATGATTCCGTCCAATTGAAAACTACTGATTTCCAAAACATAGTAATCATAATCGTTCTCTGCCACCATCCTAGCATAGCTATCTCCTATATTCCCCGCCATTCCTACGTTAAGACCACTTTCTTTGAGCAAATGATAGGTCAACATGGTCGTGGTGGTCTTGCCGTTACTACCGGTAATACCTATTATAGTAGCATTGGTATATCTGGAAGCAAACTCTATTTCCGATATCACGGGGATTCCCTTCTTCACCAATGCCCGAACCAACGGTACATTATCCGGTATGCCCGGACTTTTCATAACAATATCCGCCGTTAGGATTCGCTCTTCAGAATGATTTTCTTCCTCCCAATCAATTCCAAAATGTTCAAGAACGTTTTTATATTTTTCTTTGATCTTTCCCTTATCCGATACAAAAACCCCGTATCCCTTTTTTAATCCCAATATGGCGGTACCAACACCGCTCTCTCCTCCTCCCAGTATCACCAAAAGACCCATTTATCTTACTTTTAAGGTCACAATGGTTATAATGGCCAATAGTATTCCCACGATCCAAAAACGGGTTACTATTTTACTTTCATGGTATCCTTTTTTCTGATAATGGTGATGCAACGGGGCCATTCGGAAAATCCGTTTTCCTTCCCCGTATTTCTTTTTGGAATATTTGAAATAACCTACCTGCAGTATCACCGAAATAGATTCCGCAAAAAAGATTCCGCACAATATCGGGATCAACAGTTCCTTTCTAATGATTATGGCAATTACCGCTATAACCCCACCAATCGTTAAACTGCCCGTGTCTCCCATAAAAACTTGTGCCGGAAAGGCATTATACCATAAGAACCCGACCAATGCCCCGGCAAAAGCGGTAATAAACACCACCAACTCCTCTACACCGAATATGTACATTATATCCAGATAATCCGAGAAAATAATATTACCGGATACCCAGGCAAAGATTCCCAATGTAATTACTATAATTGCCGAAGTCCCGGCAGCCAGACCATCGATTCCATCTGTAAGATTGGCCCCGTTGGAAACCGCGGTAACGATCAAAATGATAACAGGTATAAATATCAACCAGCTATATGAAACCGCACCTTCTCCCATCCATGAGATAAAGCTGCTATAGTCCAACTCATTATTTTTAGAAAAAGGGACAGTCGTCTTGGTAGATTTAATATCCGCCCCACGAACCTCTGCCATGGTAATGTTTTCGGTCATGGGCGTTTGGGAATGCTCCCTCATGGTTACCTGGGGATGAAAATAAAGCGTTGCGCCCACTACAAGCCCAAGTACCACCTGGCCCAAAATTTTAAACCTTCCTTTCAGACCTTCTTTGTTCTTTTTAAAGATCTTAATATAATCGTCCACGAATCCTATAATCCCCATCCATAGCATGGTCATTATCAAAAGAATGATATAGATATTCCCTAATTTGGCGAATAGCAACACGGGAATCAGTGTGGCTATGATAATAATGAGTCCGCCCATGGTAGGGGTTCCCGCTTTTTGCTTTTGTCCTTCCAAGCCCAGATCACGTATGGTTTCCCCTATTTGCTGTTTTTGGAGAAAAAGGATGATCCTTTTACCATAAACGGTTGCTACACCCAAAGAAAAGAGAATGGCCATAGCTGCCCGAAACGTCAAAAAACCAAAAAGCGAAGCTCCCGGAAATTGATATTGTTTTTCTAAATATTCGAACAGATAGGTTAACATGTCTTATTGTTTCTTTTCTTCTATTAGGCACTCCGTAGCACATCTCCAACCCCTAATAATTATTATTGGGATTTCTAAGAGGACTACTATTTATCCAATTTTTCCAGTACTTCCTTTACCGTTTTAAAATCATCAAAATCCGTTCGTACACCATTTACTTCCTGATACGTTTCATGGCCTTTTCCCGCCACCAGAATAATATCATGAGGGTCGGCCAATTGACAGGCTGTTTTAATTGCCTGTTCCCTATTTTCTATGGACAATACTTTTTGCGAGTTCTGTGGTTCCACACCGGCTTCCATCTCTTCGATAATTACCGTAGGTGATTCCGTTCTGGGATTATCCGAGGTAAAAATGATCTTATTGCTCATTTCCGATGCGATATTACCCATTACCGGACGTTTAGATCTGTCTCTGTCGCCACCACACCCCACAACGGTGATGACGTTTTCATTTCCAGTTCTCAATGTGCCGATAGTTTCCAACACATTTTTTAAAGCGTCCGGCGTATGGGCATAATCAACTATTGCCGTAATTTTCTTTTTCGATATATAATATTGAAACCTTCCATCCACATTATCCAATTCGCTCAACAGGCGTAAAATCTCCAACTTTTCCAATCCCAACAGATCCCCCGCAGCATAAATAGCCAATATGTTATAAGCATTAAAATGACCTATTAATTTGGTCCACAGCTCATTATCATCGATCTTAAGTAACTGACCATCAAATTGGTTCTCTAACACGCGTGCCCTGTATTCCGCATAATTCCTAAGAGCATACGTGTATTTTCTGGCCCTTGTATTTTGCAGCATGACCGATCCGTTCTTATCGTCCATATTGGTCAGTGCAAAGGCTTTTTTGGGCAAATTGTCAAAGAGTATTTTTTTAGTGTCCCTATATTCCGCAAAGGTCTTATGATAATCCAGATGGTCGTGGGATAGGTTGGTGAAAATTGCTCCTTCAAACACCAATCCTTCCGTTCTTTTTTGATGGATTCCATGAGAGCTTACTTCCATAAAGCAGAATTCCACACCCGCTTCGTTCATCAATTTCAGGTATTCATTAATTGCAAGGGCATCGGGAGTAGTATGGGTTGCCTTATATTCTTCGTCATCTACCATAACCTTAATGGTGGACAGAAGCCCTACTTTATAGCCCGCTTTTTTAAATAGCCGATATAGCAAACTTGAAACCGTGGTTTTGCCATTGGTTCCGGTAATACCTACTAACTTCAAGTTTTTAGAGGGATTGCCATAAAAATTGGAAGCCATAATGGCCAATGCCTTGTTCCCGTTGTCCACTTCCACATAGGTGACACTCTCATCGTTCCCAAAATTCTCCGGGAGTTCTTCACAAATAATGGCTCTTGCACCAGATGCCACTGCCTTATCTATATATTTATGACCATCGGTCAATGTACCCTTGATCGCCACGAACGCATCGCCTTTTCGAACCTTTCTAGAGTCAAAACATACCGTGGCAATACTGCAATTAGTAGTACCACTAACGACCTTAAGGCCAACTCCGTATAATATATCCTTCAATACTTTCATGAAAGTTCCAAGACTATTTTTTCACCTTTTTTTATATCGGTTCCATGGGAAATGGACTGTGTTTTTACTTTACCGTTCCCTCGAACCTCTACCAACAATCCTAAATTTTCTAAAATGGACACGGCATCCATCCCACACATACCCTTCACATCGGGGACGGCTTTATATTCTTTTTGTGCTTTTTTAAAATATCCTTCATAGGCATCCTCCAAATCCGCAACCAAGGCCTCTTTTACATCCACCTCATCGATCAGAGGTGAATTGGCATATACTTTTTGGGCCACCGATTTAAAAACGGGACCGGAAACATCCGCCCCGTAATACCCCACGCTTTTATCCGGTTCGTGAATGACGACTATACAAGAATATTTAGGGTTGTCGGCAGGAAAATATCCGGCAAAAGATGAGATATACTTTAACTTATCCGGATCCTTGGCAACATAGTTTTTCTGACAGGTACCTGTTTTCCCCGCCATTGAAAAATTGGGGGAATACAGTCCATGACCGGTACCGTGTTTCTTTTCCACTACGTTCTTAAGCAGTTGCCGTACTTTTTTGGCCGTTTCCTTAGAGCATATGGCAGGGTTCAGTACCTTTTTATCAAACTTTTCTATGGTCTTGTCCCATTCTTTCACTTCTTTGATCAACCGGGGCTTTATGAGCTCTCCGTCATTGGCAATGGCATTATAAAATGCGAGTATCTGCAATGGCGTTAGGGCCACCTCATAGCCATAGGCCATTTGGGCCAGTGAAAGACCGGACCAGCCCTTATCACCGGGATAACGAATAACCGGCGTACCTTCTCCCTTTACCGGGAGTCCCAGTTCTTTATGAACATCCATACGCATTAGGCGATTCACATATTTTTCAGGTTCTTCTTTATAATTGTTGTGAATCATCTGTGCAAATGCCGTATTTGAAGAGACTTCAAAGGCTTTGGCCACGGATATTTTTCCATAGCCCCCTCGTTTGGAATCCTTTACCCTATGCTTATAGATTTTCCAAGATCCGTTTTTAGTATCCACAACGGTACTGGTATCTATGACCTGATCTTCCAGAGCTGCCACAAGGTTTACTAATTTAAAAGTAGATCCCGGCTCATGGGATTCACCAATGGCATAATTCAATCTTTCATAATACTTGCCTTCCCGCGTTCGCCCTAAATTGGAAATAGCCTTTACCTCTCCCGTTTTGGTCTCCATGACGATTACGGTTCCATGATCGGCCTTATAGTGTTCCAATTGCCTTAACAAGGCATGGTGGGCAATGTCCTGTATATTGATATCAATGGTGGAGTACACGTCATAACCGTCTTTTGGTTCAAGAATATTATCCGTACCAATAGGCTTCCATTGCCCCTTTGCAATTTTTTGCTTTAGTCTTTTTCCTGCCTCACCTCTCAAATAATCGCTAAAGGCACCTTCCATTCCTACTCGGGTACGGTATCCGTTTTCATCAATACGTTCATAACCGACACTGCGTTCGGCTATTTTTCCCAAGGGATGTTCCCTTTTCGTCTTTTGCTCTATGATCAAACCTCCTTTATAGGGTCCTTTATCGAACAAGGGAAACTCCTTGATCGCCATGTATTCCGAATAATCAAGGTTTCGGGCTATCAGCGCATATCTGCTCTTGTTTTCTTTCGCCTTTCTAAGAATTTGCTGATAGTGGGACGATGTCTTGCCAAACAATTTGGCCAAGGCATCGGACAATGGTTTTACGTGTTCCCTAAAATTCGCATCGCTCACCGTAACGGCATCAAAACGAATGGTGTATTTGGATACCGACGTGGCCAAAAGGCTGCCATCATCCGAATATAAATTACCCCTGTTGGGCGCTATGGTGAACATTTTGGTCGTACGGGTCTCGGCCAGGGCCTTATATTTTTCCCCGTCCATTATTTGAATGGAAACCAGTTTAAACAGTACCATGCCCGCAAACAATACAAGTACGCCTACCACAACATATAATCGGGTCAATATACTTTTGTCCGTAACAGGCATAATTAGTTGTGTTCTTTTAAGGATTTGACCTTTATTTTTTTAGGGGGGATTTCAGAAGGGTATAAACCCTTTTCCAGTACCGTACTGGTAATGGTGGATTCCAACTTTAGCTGTTGCGCATCTGAACGAACATCCACAAACTCGCTCCTTAATTCCTTAACTTCTTCGTTCAATGCGGCAATTTTGTGTACTTTTTTGTCCGCACTATGCGAGCTACCGATCATAATCGTAGCCAAAAAAGAAGCGAAAATGATAAACAGCCAATTTTTTGGCGCATCCCCACTTACCAAAAACTTACCTTTTAAAATATCCAATACTCCTTTTTTCATTTTCTTTTATTAAACTCCGATATCCTATATTTTATATTCTCTCCGCTATCCGAAGCTTTGCACTTCGTGCACGGTTATTCACCGCTATTTCTTCTTTAGATGGAACTATTAACGGCCCCACTTTTTTTAGAGGGACATTTACGTTACCATAAAAATCCTTTTCAGGTTCACCCTCAAACTGCCCGGCCCTTATAAATCGTTTTACCAATCTATCCTCCAAGGAGTGGTAACTGATCACACTCAACCTTCCCCCTTTTTGCAGCAATCCGGGAACCTGTTCCAAAAACTCCCTTATTACCGCTATCTCCTGGTTTACCTCTATACGTATCGCCTGATAAACCTGAGCCAATATTTTGTGTTTTTTATGCTCGGGAAGAAACTGGGCCAACGCTTTTTTTAAAGCCTCCGTAGTTTTGATTTCCCCCTCTTCCCTCATACCGATCAGCACCTTGGCCATGGCATTGGCATTTCTCAAATCACCATAATCGAAGAGTACTTTCCGCAAATCATCATAGGAGTAATTATTCACCACCTGATATGCCGAAAGTGCATTCCTATTACTCATCCGCATATCCAGATCAGCATCAAAACGGGTAGAAAACCCTCTTTCCGCTTTATCGAATTGATGTGAGGAAACCCCAAAATCCGCCAAGACCCCATCTACTTTCCGAATGCCATAGAACTTTAAAAATTGGGTGATGTACCTAAAATTCTCACTTATCAGAACAAACCTTTCATCTGCCAAACTATTGGCCCGTGCATCTTCATCCTGATCAAAAGCGAACAATTTTCCATTGCCCCCCAGTCTTTTCAATATTTCCTTGGAATGCCCGCCGCCGCCAAAAGTAACGTCCACATAGATTCCATTTTCATCAATCTCCAACCCATCTACCGATTCATGGAGTAGAACGGGGCTGTGGTACGGATTACTCGTCGACATCAAAAATATTTTCCGCCATGGCCTCGTATTCCGCATCGGACATAGACTCCAGTACACCTTCATACTTATCCTTGTCCCAAATTTCAATTTTGTCATGCTGGGCATTCAACACCACTTCTTTGGCCAAGCCCGCAAAATCGAACAGGTTTTTGGGGATTTGCAAACGCCCCGTATCCGCATCAATGGGCACTTCTTTTAGCCCGGCGGTGAACTTCATTAAAAACAATTCAAACTGCTTTCCACGCCCTCCTTTTTTCATTACCTTCTGCATCACCTCGTCAAACTTCACTTTAGGATGCAGCTCAAGGCATTCCTTAAAAACGGAGCGCTTGATTACAAATTCATCGTTCATATAAGGCAATAGTTTGTTCTTCAACGAAGTAGGAAGGTTTATTCTTCCTTTCGCATCTGCCTTACAATCATATTGCCCAACGATAGAGGTCACTTAAAAATCTGTTAATTACAATTAATAACTCAAATATATAGATTTTATTTGCAGATAATTCCACAAAATTCCACTTTGTTAATAAATTTTCCACTCAACAAATTCTAAAAACCCACTTTTCCATCCAAAAAACCACAATGAACGGACACTTAATTCACGGTATACCTTGTTAAACTGTTCTATGAAAATTCAAAAGTTCAAATAATTTGAAATGTCTATATTTGCTCAAAGATCAGCACCATTCTGAATGGAAGACGAAATTATTAAGGAGGGGAAATTCAGGTATATTGAAAAAGGGGAAGGCACCCCTATCATAATCTTACATGGTCTGATGGGCGGATTGAGCAATTTCCATGGCGTTACCGATCATTTTCCGGCTAAAGGATATAAAGTTTTGGTGCCGGAGTTGCCGATTTACGATATGTCCATGCTCAAGACCAATGTAAAGAACTTCGCAAAATATTTGGAACGTTTTATTGAATACAAGGGACTTAAGGACGTAATTCTTTTGGGCAATTCACTCGGTGGCCATATTGGTCTGTTACACACCAAACTATATCCGGAAATGGTGAAGGCACTGGTGATTACAGGAAGTTCGGGATTATATGAAAGTGCCATGGGGGATGGTTACCCAAAGAGAGGCGACTATGAATTTATAAAGAAAAAAGCACAGGATGTTTTTTATGATCCCGCCGTGGCGACAAAAGAAATTGTTGACGAGGTTTTTGCCACGGTAAACGATCGTATGAAATTGGTAAAAACATTGGCCATCGCCAAAAGTGCCATTAGGCATAATATGGGCAAGGACCTTCCCAATATGAATACTCCTACCTGTATCATCTGGGGCGAAAATGATACCGTAACCCCACCTAAGGTTGCCAAAGAATTCCATGAGCTTTTGCCCGATTCCGAATTGTATTGGATAAAGGAATGTGGTCATGCACCCATGATGGAGCACCCTAAAACATTCAATAAAATTTTGGACACCTGGTTGGAAAAGAGAAATTTCTAAACCCCTATTTCAATGAAAATTAAGTCGGCCGACTTTGTAATGAGCAACTCGGATGTTGCAAAATGCCCTAACGAAATCCTTCCGGAGTACGCATTTATCGGTCGATCCAACGTAGGGAAATCTTCTCTGATCAATATGCTCACTGAGCGAAAGAGCCTGGCCAAGACTTCGGGGAGGCCCGGAAAGACCCAACTCATCAATCATTTTAAAATCAATGGAAATTGGTTTTTGGTAGATTTACCCGGATACGGATACGCCAGAGTTTCCAAAAAAGATAAAAACATCTTCCAAAAATACATTGGCAACTATTTTTTACAACGCGAGCAATTGGTATGCTCGTTTGTACTTATCGATATTCGCCACGAGCCACAAAAAATAGACCTGGAGTTCATGGAGTGGCTAGGAAAGAACGGCATTCCTTTCTCCATTATTTTCACCAAAGCGGACAAGTTAAAACCTAAAGCCATAGCAAAACAGGCCAATAATTATTTGGCCACATTATTGGCGGGCATCTGGGAGGAAGTCCCTCCCCACTTTATTACCTCCTCTAGCCACAAGACAGGGCGGGAAACACTTCTACAGTATATTGATGATGTTAACAATTCTTTTTTTGAAGCCGCCGATTCCAATAAAATCAGATAATGCCGGAATCTAAGCGTTTCTGCAATAATTGAATCAGACCTTTGGCATTTTTCGTTTGATTTAGTTCTTCCGTGGACACCAAAACCTCCAAATCACTTCGTTTTGAAATAAGAATAATGGGGAAACTGAATTTGTACCCAAATTTGGATCCATAGGTATTGACAAACTCGTCTTTGTGCAAAAACTCAAGATCAAAACCATTTGAAACCAATTGCTTTCTAAATGTTTTCCAAACTTTATTTTCAAAAAAGGCACCGTGCGTTATATCACATAGACTACAGGCATACGTTTTAGGGCTTATTATTTTATGTGCTCCGTCCAAAATAAGATTGCCCAGACCGGAATCCGCATTATATACAAAAATGAGCCGTTGATTTTTTCCGTTATCCATTACACAAACATTATATATAAAGGATTGGTCTAAAGAACCCACTTATTATTACACCAAAATATCCAGATAAATATCCTGGCCTTAAAATGGAACAGTCTTAAAAATTGTTCCCACCTCAAGCCCTTCTATATGGATGAAATTATATAAACTTTTCTAAAACGGCCAAAAAATTAGCTTTGAATATCCTTATATTGGGATATGCAAAAATGAAACGATATGGCTCGCATTCATTTATTCGAGTTTGAAGATCAAAACTGGTTTCCTGATTTTTTACGAAATTATGGCACCGATTTTTTACAGTTCCTTTCCAACAAAGCCAGAATATACAAACCCATCATCCCAATAATCATAAAGGGTTTAAAAAAAAGCAAGACCAATCGGATTCTCGATCTTGGCTCTGGAGGGGGAGGTGGTCTATTATGGTTAAATCAAGAACTGATGCTGGTTATCCCCGATTTAAAAATTACGTTGACCGATTACTATCCCAATATTCCGGCATTCAAAAGAACCACCACAATAGTTAATAATTTTGAATTTATATCAGCACCTGTGGATGCCCGCAACGTTCCGATAAAATTAAAGGGGTTCCGCACCCAATTTCTATCGCTCCATCATTTTAAGCCTAATGACGCCTCCTTAATTTTACAGAACGCTGTTGATTCCAATAGTTCTATAGGCATTTTTGAGGCTCAGGAAAGAAGTGTCCCCAGTATCCTAGCCATGATTTTCTCCCCCATAAGTGTACTTCTTACGACTCCTTTTATCAAACCCTTTAAATTGGGCCGCATAGTGTTTACCTATAGTATTCCCATAGTTCCTCTTTTTGTTCTTTGGGATGGGCTGGTATCCTGTTTTCGCACCTATTCCGTAAAAGAGATGCACGAATTGATCAAGGGTTTAAAAAACAAAGAAAGTTTTGATTGGGAGGTGGGAAAAGTAAAATCCGGCCCGGGTATCGTTCTCTATTTGTTGGGCATCAAGAAAGAATAAAATCAAGAAATTTCCTTGGGAAAAATCTACGAAGTATTAAAAGTTACAGGACACGAACTTTAGGGCATTGAACCTATTTTAAAAAATAACCATCCTTTACCCCTTTAACTCCAACTTATCCGCAAAATAATCGCAGAAGTCTTTCATGGTAGCGGTCATCTTCTCATCCTGTGTAGCCTTCATAAAAGTTTCGCTCATGGCCACTAATGTCTGGTGAAAGAAAGTTTTCATTTCATCCACCGGCATATCCTTTGTCCATAAATCTATTTTTAGGGATTCCTGGTTCTTGCTATCCCAAACCGATAGCAACATGGCCTTTGCTTCCTCATTCTCTATACCCCCATCCTGAGCGGACCAAAAAAGCTTCTCGGGAACACGATTTTCATCGAGTCCCACTCGTAATGTAATTTCTGAAGTATGCAAATCCGTCATCTAATTTCTTGGTTTGTAATTCGATTTTTTAAACAATTCCTCTTCGGGCATTGCTAGCATTTGTTTTAGGCCCACCCTATTGTTCTCCATAAAGGCACGTACAATTTGCCAGCCTATATACCTCCCCAATCTTCCGGGCGACTCATTGTCCAGTTCCAATCCAAATTTGGAAAAGGGAGCGGGATCCAAAAAACGTTGGTTCAATTTGTTATCCGTACTATATAAATGTTCCTGCTCTATAAAATTGCGCCACATGGGTTCTTCATTGACCACGGCCCAATCCATTTCTTCTTGGGTGTACCCAATTTTTATAGCATCCTCGACTTTGGGCAAAAGTATGTCCTTCAAATAAAGTTCCTTTCCAAAATAGAGCATACGTGCCAAAAAAGTTCGGTCCCTTGGTCTGGGAACCACTTTTTTAGCAAAGGCACTGGCCACATCGCCCACCATATATTTACGATCTAAGCTTTTGGCAATATAACGTTGGAAACCTCCATAATATTTATGTTGGGGGCCTAGATAATTATCCAATCCGATAAGCAATAAAGTATCCGTCATGACAATACGCTGATTGTAACGAACATCATTGGTCATGGTAATTACCTTAGGTGTTTCGGCTTCGGGGAAATAATACTTGACATATTTAAAAAATAACTGTAGCCCGCCTTCCTCGTCCTCAAAACTTCTGAACGTATTCCCTACCTCCTGAAAAAGCTCTATTTGCAAGGAATCCTGCATCTTTTGTATCCATATACTATCCGGTGCCGGAAATAAATAGGGGTATTTTTTTCGCAATTGGGGCAGGTTATTTGGGGAAGCTTGGGCAAACTCCCTATCAAAACGTGAAATTTTAAGGTCTAAAGGAATTTTTTCAACCGCCGCAGTTACTTTATCGGTTTCATTACACGCAAAAAAAACAGGCAAGACCAACAATACAATAAAAATAGGCTTTCTCATATCAAGTATTTCCCGTTACATTTTATTTTTTAATTGGGACACGTTATTTTTAGGGCAAAGTTAATCGATTTAAATAAATATCTATAGTCGAATGCAAACGGATAAGGTAATAGACCATATTGTAAATTGGCTTAAAGACTATGCCATAACTGCAAAACAAAATGGTTTTGTCATCGGTGTTTCGGGCGGAATCGATTCTGCAGTCACCTCTACGCTTTGTGCCAAGACCGGTCTGGACCTGCTCTGTCTGGAAATGCCGATACATCAAGCAGAAAATCAATCCGATCGAGCATCCGCCCATATCGACTGGCTGCAGGAAAATTTTACGAACGTAAAACGACAATCCGTAAATCTCACCCCCGTCTTTGATAGTCTGGTGACAGCTTTTCCAAAGGTAGAAAACGAAGAAGAGCGCTTTATGTCCCTGGCGAATACCAGGGCCCGTTTACGAATGACGACGCTCTATTATTTTGCGGCATTAGAACGTTATCTGGTGGCCGGGACAGGCAATAAGGTCGAAGATTTTGGCGTTGGTTTTTACACCAAATACGGGGATGGCGGTGTTGATCTTAGCCCCATAGCAGATTTGTTAAAGACCGAAGTTTATGAAATTGCGAAGGCCCTCAAAATAAATGAAGAGATTATAAAGGCCGCTCCCACCGATGGACTATGGGGAGATGACCGCACGGACGAAGATCAAATTGGAGCTTCTTATCCAGAACTCGAATGGGCCATGAAAATGAACGATGAAGGCAAGACGGTCAATGATTTTGAAAATAGGGAAAAAGAGGTGTTCTCGATATTCAAACGATTTAATACGATGAACCAACATAAAATGCGTCCAATACCCATTTGTGCGATCCCTGAAATGTTAAAATTTACCATTTAACTAACAATCAAGTAGATAAATCGAAAAAAACATGTTAAATTGACACCTTTATTGAAAATAATACATCTTTGTCTTCTAAATTAGATTATTTAACCTTACTTTGCATGTAGGTCTTTATAGACATCATATAAGAACAAGGGAATCTAGAAAAAATAAACAGAATGATTAAAGTTTTAATTGCGGACAACCATCCTATTATCAGAATGGGCGTTAAATACGTTTTAGAGTCCGTCTCCGGCATTAAATTGGTGGACGATGTTTCCACAACCGAGGAGCTTTTTGAAAAACTGGAAAAAGTTACCCCCGATGTAGTAATTTTGGAAATGGACATTCCTGAAATAAATGGAATCGCCGCACTCCGAAAAATCAAAAAAGAGTATCCAGATGTAAAAGTACTTATGTATAGCGGACAATCGGAAGATGTCTATGCCTTAAGTGCCATAAGAGCTGGAGCCTATGGGTATCTTTCCAAATCCTCCGAAATAGATTATATCATATCGGCAGTAAAAAAGGTTAGCGACGGCAGCATGTTCATTACCAATGAATTGGCACAACGCTTGGCTTTTGACGAGGGTACCAAGAAACCAAGAAGATTCTTCCGAAAATTATCCACAAGGGAAGTAGAGGTATTAAAGCTTCTTGCCAGTGGAAAAAGAAACAAAGAGGTTGCCCAGGGATTGAACCTCAATGAAAAAACAGTAAGTACCTATAAGGCGCGTTTAATGAAAAAATTAAATGTGGACAATATGGTAGATTTGCTACAACAGGCAAAAGCTTTGGAGCTGTACTAAATCCTCTGCTAATTAAAAATAAAAGGCCCGTTAATCGAAAACGGGCCTTTTTTTTAAGAAAGTACCCTGTTCAATTTTTGGCTTAACAGTTTGTTCAATTGGAGGTAGTTCATAATTTCCTCCAAGGCTTCCCTATTGTCTTCCTGAACTTCCCGGGTTTGATCCTGTAAGGATTCCATCCGCTTCTTGATCAAATAACAGCGTAAGGTCAAAATGGTCTCACTTACCAATTGGGATATATTGTTTTCCTTACTTTTAGGATAGATGTCCTTTCGTTCCCAATTATGGAGTACATGGCGTTCTTCTTCCATTAGTATGGATGAAATTTCACCTACTATTTCCTGTTCCAATCCGGCCATAAAACCATTGATGGAAAAATCTTCCGTATTTGTATTCAGTGTTTCTATAAGTTTATAATATATCTCCTTGAACCTTGGTTGGGCCAATTCTATTTCGTCCTCCTGCAGGTCCAAATATATTTTTTCATATACTTTGATTTCCAGGGACTCCGGTTCCAAAATCAAGTCTCCCTCCTCATTTTCCTTCAACACCAAATCTTCAAATGCTTCCTTTTTATTTCCATAGAGCAATAATATCTCTATGATTTTTCTTTCCAACTCATATTGAATATCTACCTTTTTCGGGGCCTCTTCATTTTTAACTACATCAAAGGCTTTTTGCTCCTGCCTTAATTGTCTTTGGGCATCGGCAACGTCCTTTTTGCCTATCTGTGCCAATGTATTGAACAGAACGGCTTCGGAAATATTCATGATCTGGGCACATTCCTGTACATAAATCTCTTTTTTTATCCGGTCTGGAATCCTCGCGATACTATTGACGATATCCCTTACCGTTTCGGCCCTTTTTATGGGATCGTCCGAAGCTTCCCGCACCAAAAGTGATGCCTTAAACTGTATAAAATCCTTGGCATTCTCCTGAAGGTACAGAACAACATCCTCAAAATCATTGTTTTTGGCAAAACTATCGGGATCTTCCCCTTCCGGGAACGTACATATCTTAACGTTCATGCCCTGTTCCAAAATCATATCGATTCCTCGTAACGACGCCCTTAAACCGGCTGCATCCCCATCGAACAATACCGTAATATTCTTGGTCAACCGATTAATAAGACGAATCTGTTCCGGTGTCAATGCCGTTCCACTGGAAGAAACTACATTATGGATTCCCCTTTGATAAAACTGGATCACATCTGTATACCCCTCTACCAAGTAGCAATTATTTTCTTTTGCTATGGCCTGTTTTGCATAATATATACCATATAACACCTTACTTTTATGGTATATATCGCTCTCGGGGGAGTTAAGGTATTTGGCGGCCTTTTTATCGTTCGTCAGAATCCTACCACCAAAACCAAGTATGCGACCACTTAACGAATGAATGGGAAACATGACCCTTCCCTTAAATCGGTCAAATTTTCTGGAACCGGTAGGATTGGCAGTATCTTCCTTTACAATAGTAAGTCCCGTTTTTTCCAAATATTCCAGCTGATAACCACTTTCCAGAGCGGCCTTTGTAAAACCGTCCCATTGATCAAGACAATATCCTAATCCAAATTTCTTTATGGTTTCTTCCGTAAAGCTCCTTTCCTTAAAATAGCTTAAGCCTATGGCCTTTCCCAACTCGGACTCCCAAAGGATATTCTTAAAATAATTACCGGCATATTCAGAAACCAGATACATACTTTCACGCTCATTGGCCTGCTCCTTTTGTTCTTGAGACTGTTCCGTTTCCTCTACTTCTATATTGTACTTTTTGGCCAAGTACTTTATGGCCTCGGGGTAGGTAAAATGTTCATGCTCCATTAGAAAAGCCACTACATTGCCTCCTTTACCACTACTAAAATCCTTCCAAATCTGCTTTACGGGAGAAACCATAAAACTTGGGGTCCGTTCATCACTAAAGGGGCTTAATCCCTTAAAATTGGAACCGGATTTCTTCAATTGGACAAAATCCCCGATAACCTCTTCCAAACGGGCGGTCTCATATACTTGGTCTATGGTGGATCTTGAAATCAATCTCTAAATAATTTTAGAATCTATAATGGATAAATATAAGGCAAATATGAAACCTTTTTAAAGGGAAACGACTCATTTTCACAGAACCCCAACATCAAATATAAAAGTCTTTTTTTGAATAAAAAGGTGTATAAAAAATCAAAATTCATCTTCCGAATACTTTATACGATATGTTAATATTTATTCTAAAAATATAACTTTTATATTTTTCCACGTCCTTGCTTCATTTTAAAAATGCATTAATTTTCTGCTGATTATCAATTATTTACAATAAAATAAATTAAAATATCACATAAATATTTTTTCGTGATACTCTTTTTTCCACTGTAAGCACCCAGGATCATTTCCGTTCAAACCGTTGTAAAAAATTATCACGCTATAAGATCTGGCCAGGTTAATTAGTGACATATTTCAAAATAAAAATTTGGAAACAACAACACTATAATCTATTAAATTAAAAAACAATTGCTATGAAACTTAAAAATATTATCGTTAAAAATCCAAAGCTATATTTATCTGCCCTCATGGTCTTTGGCTTATTCTTTATTTCCTGTTCCGATGATGATTTTGTTGGAACCCCAATAGAAGAGCCAGAAGAGGAGGAAGAAGGTTTTGTGGGTGCCGTTTATGCCATGACCAATGGTGAAGGGCAAATAGCCGGCTCCAATGTGCAGGGTCCCAATACCATAATAGCCTATGGTAGAAATTCGGACGGTTCTTTGACCCCGATCGGGCCAAATCCAACAGGGGGCAATGGTGGCGATTATGATGGTGGGGAAGGATTAGACCCGTTAATTTCTGCCTATGCGCTTACCAAAACGGATGACAACAAAAACCTGTTAGCGGTAAATGCGGGCAGTAATACCATAACGTCCTTTAACATTCAAGACGATTTCTCATTGGAAATTGCGGGTGAATCACAGCCAACGGGAGCCATTGGTCCCAATAGTATTGCATTTAGTGCCCGAGAAGCCAATGGTATTAGAGGCTTGATATATGTCTCCAACATTACACGTTCTGAATTCCTTGCCCAAGGTGAACCGGCCCAACAGGGAACGGTTACCGGCTTTTGGCTTTTGGAAGATGGCACCTTATCCCCCATTGCCGGGTCAACAAGAAACCTGGCCAACAGACCGTCTGCGGTACAAATTTCACCTGATGGACAATGGTTGGTAGTAGCCTCTATAAACTCAGGTGCAGCTGCATTGGCTTCGGGCAGCGAAGATGAGCTCGTAGTCTATAATATAGGTTCGGATGGTTTATTGAGCGATACGCCATGGGGAACGGGAACATCCACCCTTAGAGGAAATACGGAGGGCAGAAACTTACCATCGGCCATTGGCTTTCAAATTGTAGGGGACAACTATGTAGTGGTAACCGAAGCAAGGGAGTTTCAACCAGACGGTACACCTCCTGCATTTCCCGCCCTACAGGATGGTTCCGTGTCTACCTGGCAAATACAGAGCGATGGTAGTTTAAGCGCAATTACGTTGGACGTACGATCCGGTGAAGGTAATACGGGTAGAACAGCATGCTGGTTGGATTTTACGGCCGATGGAAATACTTTTTTTGTATCAAATGCCATAGAAGCAGGGTTGGCATCATTTAGTTTTGATAATGGAGTGGTAGCACTTATTGATCAGACCGCAGCTTCCGGTACCGGTACCGGAGGAGCGGACAACGGTCCCGATGCCTTTGCCAGAACAGAAGGATGGATCGATATGTGGATTACCGATGACGGTGCTTATCTCTACCAATTATTCGGGCTGGACGGAACCATAGGCATATACCGGATCGATGGTCAATCCCTTGAAGAAATCGGAAGGGAATCAGGAAACCTTCCCGATACCAATACACAAGGTATCGTAGCCATATAAAGGTTTGGTTCTGATTTTATTTGTTTTTAGGCCGAAGGGAAGAGTTTTCCTTCGGCTTTTTCAGTTAACTAAACTGTTTTATAGATCCAAATCAAAGCGTAATCCCAAGACGATGCATATTGGATTACGCCCCACATGAGGTTATTTTTTTCGATCTACCACATAGTTGACCATCAGTTCCAGGGCGTTTCTGTAGTCTGACTCCGGATAGGTATGTAAAAGTTGTAATGCCCTGTCCTTAAAGGATAACATTTTGTCCACCGCATAATCCAGTCCGCCTTTTTCCTTGACAAAAGCAATGACTTCTTTTACCCTTTTTTTATCCTTGTTATGATTTTTGATGGAGTTTATAACCCAACTTTTTTCTTTTTTAGAGCAATGATTTAGCGCATAGATCAAAGGAAGCGTCATTTTTTGCTCTTTGATGTCTATTCCGGTAGGTTTTCCAATCTTTTCGGCACCATAATCAAAAAGGTCGTCTTTGATCTGAAATGCCATTCCGCATAGTTCCCCGAACTTTCTAAACGTTTCCACATCTGTACTTTCCGGTTTTACGGAACATGCGCCCAAACTGCAACAGGCGGCTATTAGGGTTGCCGTTTTTTGACGGATAATATCATAATAGACTTCCTCGGTGATATCCAGCCTTCTCGCTTTTTCAATTTGTAACAATTCGCCTTCGCTCATTTCGCGAACGGCTACCGAGATAATCCGCAACAGATCAAAATCACCATGATCTATGGAAAGTAACAGCCCCTTAGACAATAAATAATCCCCGACCAATACGGCAATCTTATTCTTCCACAGGGCATTAATGGAAAAGAACCCCCTCCTTTTATAACTTTCATCCACCACATCATCATGTACCAATGTGGCCGTATGTATCAATTCTATGACAGATGCCCCACGATAGGTACGTTCATTGACCGTACCGTCATTCAAAAGTTTTGCCGTGAGAAAAACGAACATAGGCCGCATCTGCTTCCCTTTTCGGTTTACAATGTAATGGGTAATGCGATTGAGGAGTGCCACCTTGGAGGACATGGATTCCCGAAATTTATCCTCGAAAAGTTCCATTTCCCGATTTACGGGTTCTTTTATTTGCGCTACTATTTTCAGGTGATCTAACTTAAAAACCCAAAATTAGGGAAAAGGAAATTAGTAAGCGGGGTTCAATTGGTAGTATTCAACAGTAAAATCTCAATAAAATGAATTTGTCCCGATAGGTCACGTCTTAAACATCAAGAGATGTCCGAACCGGTTTAATCTTAATTTTACGACTTATTTGCCAATTGTCCACAGGCCGCATCAATATCCTTACCCCTGGAACGTCTTACGGTAACGGTTATATTGTTCGCTTCCAACGATCGTTGATACTTTTCTATGGCGGTATTGGAAGCTTGTTGAAATTCCCCATCGTCAATAGGGTTATATTCAATGATATTTATCTTTGCCGGTGCAAACCTGCAAAACCGGATCAGTGCGTCTATATCTTTTTGGGTGTCATTGATTCCCTCCCAAACCACATATTCATAGGTTATCCTGCTTTTGGTCTTTTGATACCAGTATTGCAACGATTCCCGTAGGTCCACTAATGTAAAAGTTGCATTAAAAGGCATTATGGACGTGCGGGTCTGCTCGATTGCGGAGTGCAGGGAAACGGCAAGTTTAAACTTTACCCCGTCATCCGCCATTTTCCGAATCATTTTAGGAACTCCGGATGTTGATACCGTAATTCGTTTGGGGGACATTCCCAAACCGTCCGGTGAAGTAATCTTATCGATCGCTTTTAGCACATTATTATAGTTCATTAGAGGTTCTCCCATACCCATAAAAACAATATTGCTCAAAGGTCTATCAAAATATAGTCGACTCTCATTATCTATGGCCACTACCTGATCGTAAATCTCATCGGGATTCAGATTTCGCATTCGTTTTAACCGGGCCGTAGCACAGAATTTACAGTCCAAACTGCAACCTACCTGACTGGAAACACAGGCCGTAGTCCTTGTTTGGGTGGGGATAAGAACAGATTCCACGATCAGGTCATCATGTAACCGTACTGCATTTTTAATGGTACCGTCCGCACTACGCTGCATTTGATCCACTTTAATATGGTTGATGACAAAGTTTTTCTGCAACATCTCCCTTGTTTCCCGGGAAAGGTTGGTCATCCCTTCAAAAGAATGGGCAGACTTTTGCCAGAGCCATTCGTACACTTGATTTCCCCGAAAAGCCTTATCTCCATTGGAAACAAAAAAGTCACGAAGCTGCTCCCGCGTCAATGCCCGAATATCCTTTTTTTTAATCTGTCCCATTTTCTTAAAGATAGGTTTTATATATAAAATCCCGCTTTTCCAATACGTGATAAAGCGGGATTATAATTTAATTGTAAAGATTTTGTATCCGAAGCAATGGTCTTTCGACCGTACTCAAGGTACAAACTTTTATATGATCAGCATAGCATCACCGTAGGAATAGAACTTGTAACTTTCCAAAATAGCTTCTTTATAAGATCTTTTCATCAAATCATGGCCTACAAATGCAGAAACCATCATCAATAATGTAGATTTTGGCAAATGAAAGTTGGTCACCATACAATTGGCAATACTAAAATCATATGGAGGAAAAATGAACTTATTGGTCCATCCTTCAAAAGTATTCAACTGATGGTTTGAGGACACAGCACTTTCCAAACCTCTCATAACCGTCGTTCCCACGGCACAAATACGCTTCTTGTTCAACTTGGCATTGTTAACGATTTCCGTTGCCCTTTCATCTATATACAATTCCTCACTGTCCATTTTATGTTTGGACAGATCCTCTACCTCAACCGGATTAAAGGTTCCAAGGCCCACATGCAACGTAAGTTCGGCAAAATCCAATCCTTTTATCTCCAGACGTTTCAAAAGATGTTTTGAAAAATGCAGCCCGGCAGTAGGAGCCGCAACAGCACCTTCGTGCTTGGCATAAATGGTCTGATAACGACTTTCGTCTTCAGGCTCTACACCCCGTTTAATGTACTTTGGAAGAGGTGTTTCTCCCAATTCCTTCAATTTTCTCCTGAAATCCAGATAGGCTCCATCGTATAAAAAACGTAATGTCCTGCCCCTGGAAGTCGTATTATCTATAACCTCGGCTACCAGCGTTTCATCATCGCCAAAATAAAGTTTGTTACCAATGCGGATTTTACGGGCCGGATCTACCAAAACGTCCCACAGGCGTTGTTCTTCGTTCAATTCCCGTAATAAAAAAACCTCGATCCTCGCTCCGGTCTTCTCTTTATTACCGTATAACCTTGCCGGAAAGACCTTGGTATTGTTCAATACCATTACATCTCCCTCATCAAAATAATCGATCATATCCTTGAACATCTTATGTTCGATCTTACCGGTTTCCCTGTGGATAACCATTAGTTTGGATTCGTCCCTGTTTTCGGAAGGATATTCGGCCAGTAATTCTTTTGGAAGTTCAAAATTGAAGTGAGATAATTTCATATATATCTTTTAAAGGTCATCTGTAATTCGCATAAAAAAATTCATGTAAGATCGAATTATTTTGTACGCTCATTTAATTTAGTTGATTTTAACAATAGAAAATTGCGGCTGCAAAGATACAATCCTAAATAGGGGGTTGTCAAGTAAATAGGTAATTATAATTCTTTGACCTTTATTTTAAGGGATTTTATATCATCCCAAAAATCGGGATAGGATTTGGAGACTACCTCGGCGTCATTGATGATAATACCGGTTCGTAAGGCCAAAGGTGCAAAGGCCATCGCCATGCGGTGGTCGTTGTACGTATCTATGACCACATCTTCACGAATATTATTTGTTGGAAACAGCTCCAAGGATTTGTCGGTAACGGAAATATTCGCCCCCAATTTTTTAAGCTCAACGTCCAAGGCCTCCAACCGATCCGTTTCCTTTATTTTAAGGGTATGCAAACCGATCAAATAGCAACCGATTCCCAATCCAAAACAGGTCACGGCAATGGTCTGGGCAATATCAGGTGCATTCGCAAGGTCTATTTTTAAGACCTCCGGATAGGAAGACGATACTTTTTTTAGTTTGATGCTATTTTTATCAAAAGATGTCTCTACTCCCAGATCTTTATAAATTTCTGCCAGTACGCTATCGCCCTGCAAACTATTTTTTTTATAGGCAGAAAGGGAGATTTCGGAACCCACGTCCGATAAGGCCACTAGACTATAAAAATAGGATGCGGAACTCCAATCGGACTCCACCGTTAGCGTTGTGGGGTTTACGGCTTTCTTTGGGAATATTTTTATACTGTTTCCCTTAAAAGAACTTTTTATCCCGAGTTCCTCCAAAAGTCCCAATGTCATTTTTATGTACGGGACCGATGTTATTTTACCCACCAATTCCAGTTCCAATCCATTCCTTAAGCTTGGAGCTATGAGCAATAATGACGATATATATTGACTACTGATATTTGCCGGAAGGCTCACCTTCTCTTTTTCCAAGCGCGTTCCCGCTATTTTCAACGGAGGATATCCCGCTTCTTGTACATAGGAAATATCCGCTCCCAAATGCATCAATGCATCGACCAATATTTTTATAGGTCTTTCCGTCATTCGTTTGGAGCCCGTCAAAATCACTTCCTTTCCCGGTTGGCTCGCAAAGTAACTGGTCAAAAAACGCATAGCCGTTCCTGCATGATGGATGTCCACGGTTCCTTTATTCATTTGTAAACCTTTTTCCATAACCCGGGCATCATCGGAATTGGAAAGATTGGTTATGGTAACATTCGGATATAATGCGGCCAATAGTAATGAGCGATTGGATTCACTCTTGGATCCCGTAATCTTTATATTGGCCTGTAGCAAGTTTTTAGATGGGCCGAATAGGTGAAGCTTCAAGATGTTCTTGTTTTAATGAAGTTCCAAAACTATAAAAAACGCCTCTAAAGTCCCTGTAAGGAGGCATTTTATTTTCTTTATTTTAGTTTTTCATTGTTCTGGTGGCGATCATGGTCCCGTTTTGTCTTTAAATCCAG
This sequence comes from Maribacter spongiae, assembly GCF_047345125.1. Taxonomy (NCBI): domain Bacteria; kingdom Pseudomonadati; phylum Bacteroidota; class Flavobacteriia; order Flavobacteriales; family Flavobacteriaceae; genus Maribacter; species Maribacter spongiae. Next base: position 186,963 of record NZ_JBLFEQ010000006.1, read on the forward strand.
TTTTTTGTCAAAAGCTCGTTGTAGATCTATCCCCGTTTGGTTGGCCAAACAAAGCACCACGAACAGGACATCTGCCAATTCCTCCCCTAGATCTTTGTGTTTATCGGATTCTTTTTCACTCTGTTCCCCGTATCTTCTTGCGATAATACGGGCCACCTCCCCTACTTCTTCCGTGAGTTGGGCCATATTGGTCAACTCATTAAAATAACGGACTCCGTGTTGTTTAATCCAATTATCTACGGCCTGTTGTGCATTTTGAATATCCATTGTACTATATTTTGGATAAAACTACTTTTTCCGCTTCTTTTTCAACTATCTTTTTATATAATTCTTTGATTCCGTCGTAATCTCCTGCAGGTATAATTGCCTGGTTCATTTTTACGTCCGCAACAATTTGAAGTTTATTATCCTTATGGAGAATCTTATACAGAAAACTTCCCATTTGGCCGGGTAGGACAAGATTTATACTTTGGGGCACGGAAGTAACTTGATAACCTTCTGGAATTAGGATATTCACCGTGTATTTCTCCTGCCATGGGAACACAAAATCAATTGGATAATCCCGCTTTTCCAATTTAAAGGGATTTTCGTCTTCTGCATGGAAAAACAAGGGTGAGAAATAAATTTTATCACCAATTACATCCGATTGGCTCTCAACGAAAAAGCTATAGGTTTCCACAATAGGTTTTCCCAGTTCTGTCTTTCCCTTTATTTCATAATCGGAAATTTCCATACCGTTGTTGTCATTCTCTTTTCTCTCCAAATAATCATCCTCATTAATGCCATTGTTCCTATTTCTAAAAAGATATGCATTATAAAAAGTGCTCGTTTCCCTCTTTCTTCCTTCTATATCCCCGTTTTCTTTTAAATTCACGTTCATCATTGTAAGCTTTTTAGATGCCTTATCGGGTACAATGGGCACAACATTCGACGAACCATCTTCTTTTATTATCCTCCCGGACCAATTTATGGCCTTAACGGGTAATAGATTCGGCTCCGTGTATTTATTACAGGCATCCAGCAAAATGTTTTGCCCCTCTAGCTCAACAGCGGCCAAAACATAATTAAAGCCTTCCCTAGTAGGAAATAAGGGTACTCCATTATCCCGTGTGCTCACCAATACGGGATTGGATCTTAATCCTGCTTTTTTGAGCATTGCAACTAACATTAAGTTTATATCAGCAGCACTTCCAGATTTTTTCTTATAGGCATCTACCACCCCTTCATCGGCATACTTTCCTATATAACCGTTCCAATTCATCCTCCTTTGTACAAAGGAAAATATAGCCGTTATTTTTTCAAGAGCGCTGGCTTTTCCTTGCAATATTGCCGGGAGATCATCTTTAAAATATCTTGCGATTTCCAATTGTCTTCCAAAATTGTCATTGTCATATATGGCCTTAACCACTTTCTCCCAATTCGTAGCGTAGCTTTTTGGGGCACTATTTGGAAATTTCACATATTCTATTTCATAATTTATACTGGACCTATAATTGTCCATATTATTAACAAAAGGTTCTTCCTTTAATGCGGGGACATCTTCCATGGCATAAGTAGTTTTATTTATCTTATAATCTACTGCGCTCGTACTGAATCTAGTGCCCGTAACTTGCCCATTCGTTGTTCTTTCCTTATTGGTAAATGTAATCTTTGATGTGGTCATTGAGTATTTGGGATCCAACGGTAAATATCCTTTCATATTGGGCTTAAATGAATAATATTCCGGTATGGCTATGAATACTTGCTGTTTTCTAATGGGGATATCATATTGTAGCACAATCTCATCGATAGAATAGGAATAAGGCGATGATATTTTATATTGATACTCTATAACGCTGCCCTCCTTTACATTGGGCATGGTAAATTTTTCTTCGTCATAATATTTGGACAGTTCTTTTGAAAAAGTATCGGAACTTTTTAATTTGGTCTTTACTACTTCTCCATTTTCCAAGCTATAGGTATAGGCTTTTAATCCTGAAAAGGTTTCTTTATCATTACCGCCCGTATATAACCTTTCGGATACCGTAGCATAATCAAAACCATCTTTATTATATATTTTTATGCGTTCATGAACTTCGGTCACTACCTGAAAACCAGAATTTTGAATATACCTGTAAAATATATCTATTTTTCTGTAGGACACTACCGCAGGGGCAGCAGAATCTTTGGCGTATATTTTTTCTTCTAGCTCGGCTTTGGAAACTTTTCCAAATTTCACGTCTTGGGCCATGACCGAGGCCATTAAAAATAAAAAGACTACAATGGCAATTTGTTTGATCATTATGCGTATCGGTTTAGGTTATTATTTGGCGGTTTTTAGTAGTACGACCTTTGCGTTGTCGGTACTTGAAATTTCTTTTCTGAAATTTCTATATGCATTATACTTCTCTTTTGGATAGTTACCTTCCTTTATGAGCAAGCTTCTATTATATTTGATCGTTCTTTCAGTTTCCTTATACTCGTATTTTACATGATAACTTCCAAATTCATTTTCCAAAATCTTATCGGAAGGAAGCGACTCCAGTTCATAATCCAAAGGAAGATGTATTTCGTATTCGTCTTCATCTAAATATCCGCGTTGTATTTCCAGTGGTAGTTTTCTGTTTCGATATCGATCCGGAACATAGCTATTCTTGTTAAACGCATTAACAACAAATAAAATCCGTTCTCCGCTTTTAGTAGCATAGTTTGTAGCATCGATCGAAACTGTTTCCGTAAACACTACATGCTCCTTGTCATTATTAAATTCGTGATTATTTATAATCAGGTTATTTATATTGTCCCAATACTCTTTATAGTGCTTTATGATGTCTTCTTTAGCGTCACTTTCCAAACTAAAACGATTATCATATTGTATACCTTTTGTATTCACGGCAATATTGGCAGCAATAGCACCATTACCATCAATTGTATATTTTGCAATCGTTTTTTGATGATTTTCCTCGTTTAAATAGGAAACGGTCTTTACAATTTCACCTCCTTCGGGGGTAACTACCAATGCCAAACGATCATCCGTAAAATCCCCGACAAATCCAAAGGGATGAATTTGTGATGTGCAATCTATCCAGTAATATTGTCCTTCATAAGGAATGGCCAATATGGCATGGTTTCCTTGCAAGGCCGAAAATTCTGGATCAAAGTCAACTTTTCTTCTGCCTGCCTGTATTACGGTATAATAGGATTGAACGCCTACTGCTTTTAAAAGGGCATGTGTATAATTTGAAAGTCCCTTACAATCCCCGTATTTTACACGGTCTACATCAACGGCACTAATAGGTTTCCAACCTCCAATACCTATTTGAACACTTATGTATCTGGTATTGTCCTGCATGTACTTATAAATGATTTTTGCTTTTTCCAAATCATCGGCAACTCCTTGGACCAAGCTTTTAGCTTTATTGATAGTCGCTTCGGACAGGACCGCCCTATTCTTCAAAAGTGCGTTATTCATCCAAAGACCCATCTCTTTCCAATTATGGACCTCGGCCTTTTCTCCCTTAAGGTTAAACTTTTTCATTCTCAAGGATAATCTGGGTGCTATATCACGAAATGAAGGCCCTAGACTTTCAGATTTAATTGCAGCTATGTTAGCAGCTTCGTAAACGATCCTTCCCGGTTCATCTATTTTATTTATGGCCATATCATCCAAATTAAATTCCTTTGTTTCCGGTTTTAAATCCGGTGAGGCATATAAAATTTCATAATGGCTTTTTTCAACACTCACCATATAATTGGAGATAAAATACCAAGGAGGGAAAAAACCTGTATCCGAAGTTTCAATGGTATAAGAGACCGACACGGTATATGGATAACTCACTGGTGTATATTTATTATATAAGAGCCTATTGTCCGTATATAATGAAAAACCGTCCGCCGCACTTAAATCCTGAAAATCCCTCTTTTTTATATGGTCGAGTTCATTTCCCAACTTATCATAGATATGTACATTTATATTTTTGATATTCGTTTCCTTATCATAACCAACCCTGGTGCGACTAAACCTGTCCCCTTTTTTATTGAGTATCGTTACAATTTGATTTACGGTATACGTCATTCTATCTATGGCCAGCACATTAATTTTCATCTCGTCCAGACGCACAACGGCATTTGCATTGTCCGTTAATGACTTGTCCAGTAATAGCGCTTGGTATTGAACGTGCTGTCCGTTGGAAAAAAAATGGAGCAATAGGGTACAGAAAAAGAAAAATATGCGCATGCGGTTTGGTATGAAGAAAATACTACAACGACAAAATACCCAATTTTCTTACATAAGCCTATAGATTACTTCAGAAAAGTAATCATTCCCTATTTTTTGTATCGATAATGATCGTCACCGGGCCATCATTTAGAAGGTCTACTTTCATATCGGCACCGAATATTCCCGTCCCGATCTTTTTCCCTATTTCCTGTTCCAAAGCCTTTACAAAAAATTCATACAACGGAATGGCAACATCGGGTTTGGCCGCCTTAATATAAGAAGGCCTATTACCCTTTTTAGTGGCCGCGTGCAACGTAAACTGACTTACTACAAGGCAGTTCCCCCTACATCTATAACCGATTTGTTCATAACGACATCCCTATCATTAAAAATCCTGAGGTTGGCAATTTTTTTGGCCAGCCAATCAATATCCTCCCGTCCATCCGTATCTGTTATCCCGATAAGGATAAGTAGACCTTCTCCTATTTCGGCATTTACTTTACCTTCTATGGTAACGCTTGCCCTGGAAACCCTTTGTACAACCGCCCTCATTATTTTTTTCCGTAATTATCAAATCTGTATGTTTCCTCTTCTCCGGTGATCATTTGCATATAACTCCTATATCGGCTCCAGGAAACCGTACCTTCTTCCAAGGCGGCCTTTACCGCACATTTGGGTTCGTCCACATGAATGCAATTATTGAACTTACAATCTTGTTTTAATTGAAAAAGTTCGGGAAAATAATCCCCGATCTCATCGGGTTCCATATCTACAATACCAAATCCTTTGATTCCCGGTGTATCTATAATACGGGCATCAAAACCTAAATCGAACATCTCGGCAAAAGTGGTCGTATGCTGGCCTTGCAAGTGTTGTTGGGAAATTTCCGCTGTCTTGATGGTCAGACCAGGTTCCAACTCATTGATCAATGTGGATTTACCTACTCCGGAATGCCCTGAAAACATAGCTGTTTTTCCTATCATCAAAGCTTTGACCTTATCCACGTTTTTCCCTGTCTTGGCAGATATGCCTATACAGGTATAGCCAATATCACGATATAATGCCGCCAAATATTTCACTTCGCTCAATTCTTCCTCCGTATAAGAATCTATCTTATTGAACAATAAGACCACAGGAATATCATAGGCTTCCGCAGTAACCAAAAATCGATCGATAAACAGGGTATGGGTCACCGGATTGTTCAAGGTAATCAATAAAAACACCCGATCCAGATTTGCAGCTATGATATGTGTTTGCTTGGAAAGGTTTACCGATTTACGGATAATGTAGTTCTTACGGTCGATTATTGTATTTATAACGCCCAAAGCCCCATCTCCCATAACTTCTGGTTCAAAATGAACTTGGTCTCCAACAGCGACGGGGTTGGTATTTTTGATTCCTTTGATCCGAAATTTCCCCTTTATTCGACACTCATAAAACCGCCCTTCCTCACTTTTGACCGTGTACCAACTTCCCGTTGATTTATATACTGTTCCTATCATTAAATTACAAGTGCATCCCTAGATTACAAAATAACAACATTTTAACTGAATGCCAGATGGTTATTTATAACTATCAAGCTGAACATTTATCATAAATCGGAATGTGATATTCGGGTTAATTTATCTCGGGATAATTCGGTCAAAATAAAAATAGCGATTAACTTCACTGTTAATAATCTTAAATAGGACATTTATGAAACAAATCATTTGTTTGACCCTTTTGGTTATGGGTACTTTTATCGAAGCCCATGCACAAGAGTATAAAGTTATTACCAGTGTAGAATCTATTGTGCCCAGTGGACTGGGGCGTTCCCGAATTATTGATGCACAGGAGGAAAAGGATTTTGCCGAATTCACTTCCGAACAGACCGCAGAGGACAATACCCGAAATAAATCTAACCGAAAGGCTATTCGGGTCAAGAATTTTGAGGAAACCAAATTGTTGAATTTCTATAATGTAGCTGGAATCCGTTTTCAGAACATCGCCGCCAATGATGCTTTGATCTCTTCTAAACTAAGCGCTATGGCTTCCGAGGGATGGGAACTCGTATTCGTAACCAGTGCGGTAGAGGCCGATGCCGGCGACCAAGACGGACAAGGTATTTTTGTAACCCGTTATATCTTTAAAAAATAACGATACTTAAAATAAAAACCCCGGCTAAGCCGGGGTTTTACATGCCTAAGGGTTTATTATTTTCTCCTGATGATTAATGGATTCCTGGTGAATGGCCTTGAACATTCGCAATACAAATTCCTCACTAAGTCCTTTGCTTTCCCCCTCCAAAATCATAGCTCCCAAAATTTGATTCCATCTATTGGATTGTAAAACAGCAACGTTTTTCTGTTTTTTCAATTCCCCGATACTATCGGAAATCTTCATTCGTTTACCAAGGGTTTCGATCAATTGGTTATCTATAACATCGATTTGAGCCCTTAGATTGCTCAATTTTGTATTGTATTCGGCTTCCGCATCGGTTTCCTTACGAATTTTCAAATCCTTCATGATCTGCACCAACTTTTCCGGGGTAACTTGCTGTGCGGCATCACTCCAGGCGTTATCGGGATCATGATGTGTTTCGATCATCAATCCATCAAAGTTCAAGTCCAAAGCGGTCTGCGATACATCAAAAATCATCTCACGCTTTCCCGTTATGTGCGAAGGGTCATTGATCAATGGCAAATCCGGGAACCTGTTCTGGAATTCAATGGCCATTTGCCATTCGGGTATATTTCTATATTTGGTCTTTTCATAGGTAGAAAATCCTCTGTGGATAGCTCCCAGTTTTTTAATGCCAGCCGTATGCAAACGCTCTATACCGCCCAACCACAAAGCTAAATCCGGATTTACCGGATTTTTCACCAGTACGATCTTATCCGTACCTTCCAAAGCATCGGCCAATTCCTGCATGATGAACGGGCTTACCGTAGAACGTGCACCCACCCATAATAAATCAACATCATATTCCAAAGCCAGTTCTACATGCGCCCTATTGGCAACTTCCGTTGCGGTCTTTAATCCCGTCTCGGCTTTTACCTTTTGCAACCATTTTAACCCCAAGGCACCTACTCCTTCAAAATTACCCGGGCGCGTTCTTGGTTTCCAGATACCGGCACGGTAATAATTAACGTCGGTATCTTTCAATTCATGGGCAATATGCAAAACCTGTTCTTCCGTTTCCGCACTACATGGCCCTGCTATTACTAGTGGATGATCTAAACCCATATCATCCAACCATGTTCTCATTTCTTTTGAATTTTCCATTTTATTGCTATTGTTCGTCTTTTTAAAATTATTTTATTTATTCCTGTATTCTCAAAAACACCCTTAAAGCCTGCTTTAACTTCTCGGGTAGATAATTAGCGATTGTTTTTATTTAACGGTATTCCTTTTAATATTGATTTTATTTTATTGGTATTGTTCATTTCATTATATATACCTTCAAAATCGTCTTTGAGCAAAAGCGCTTTAAACTCGGACAGGTTTTGTATATATTCTTCCAATGTTTCTATAACATTCTCCTTATTCTGCTCAAAAATTGGTGTCCACATGGACGGTGAACTTTTGGCAAGACGTACCGTACTCTCAAATCCACTCCCTGCCATGTCAAAAATATCACGTTCATTCTTCTCCTTCTCGATAACGGTCTTTCCTAACATAAAAGAGCTGATGTGTGACAAATGTGAGACATAAGCTATGTGTTTGTCATGGGCTTTTGGATTCATATAACGTATGCGCATCCCCAATAACTGAAAAATGGACAATGCTTTTTCCTGAAGTTTGAAAGCCGTTTTCTCCACTTCGCAAATAATATTGGTCTTTCCATCATACAATCCATCAATAGCCGCGGAAGGGCCCGAAAATTCCGTCCCCGCTATGGGGTGACAGGCCAAGAAATTCCTTCTTTTGGGATGATCGTCCAACTCGGCACATATCAATTCCTTAGTTGAGCCAGCATCACAGACAACACATTCATCAGATATGGCATTCAAAATTTTTGGCAATTCCCTTACCATGACATCTACAGGGATGCTCACCATGACAAAATCGGCCAAATGCAGCTCTTCGTAATTTGATTTTTTATCGATCAGACCCAATGCAAGTGCTTCTTCCAAATGTGAAGCATTGACATCGATCCCATAAACGATCGTTTCGGGCATATTCGTCTTAACGTCTTTTACAAAAGAGCCTCCTATTAAACCGATACCTATTACAAATACATTCATAAGTTTTAAAACCTATTTATTGCTTCCTTGATTTTTTCTTCGGTCACACAAAGTGAAAATCTAATATACCCTTCTCCATTACTTCCAAAAATAGTTCCCGGTGTAATGAAAATATCCTTTTCATATAAAATTTCATCTATAAATTGCTCTGCCGATGCTATCCCTTCCGGAAGTTTCGCCCAAAGGAACATTCCCACAGCATCTTTATCATAGGTACAATTAAGCTTATCGGCCAGTTGACAAAGCAATTCCTTTCGTTTTCTATATATTTTATTTAAGCCTTCATACCAAGCATCTGAGCTGGCCAATGCGGTAATGGCCCCTTTTTGGATACCATAGAACATTCCGGAATCCATATTGCTCTTCACTTTTAAAACGGCATTCATATGTTCTTGGTTCCCCAATACAAACCCTACCCGCCAACCGGCCATATTAAAGGTCTTGCTCAGGGAATTCAATTCCAGACACACATCCATGGCCCCGGCAATATTTAAAATGCTCCGGGGATCATTGTTCAAAACAAAACTATAGGGATTATCATTTACCAAAAGAATATGATTCCTTTTGGCAAAGGTGACCAATTTTTTAAATTGTTCCACAGATGCCCTAGCTCCCGTGGGCATATGGGGATAGCTCAGCCACATGAGCTTTACCTTGCCCAGGTCTTCCTTTTCCAAAGCATCGATATCGGGAAACCACCCATTGGCCTCGGTCAGGTCATAATATTTTTCCCGGGCCCCTACCAATTTGGTCACGGAAGTATAAGTAGGATATCCCGGATTGGGAATAAGCACTTCATCCCCTTCGTTCAAAAAAGCCAGACTTATGTGCATGATTCCCTCTTTGGAGCCCATTAATGGCAGTATTTCCGTCATAGCATCTATGGTTACCCTAAACTTATCTCGGTAAAAGGATGCGATCTCCGACCTGAGCTCAGGAAGCCCCTGGTAACTTTGATATTGATGTGCCCCATTCTCCAAAACGGCATTTTGAATACTGGCAATTACAGCATCCGAAGGTGCCAAATCCGGGCTACCGATTCCCATATTTATTATGGGCTTACCCTGTGCCATGAGGGCTTTCACCTCTCTTAGTTTTTTAGAGAAATAATATTCCTGTACCGTTTGGAGCCTATCCGCTGTCCGTATCATAACATGGCATTTTTATATTCCCCCAATACCTTAAAATCTTCCGACATAATATTTAAAAGTGATTTTGCCTTGTTAAAGGCATCGTATTTACCAAAGGTCACGTCTACAAAAAAAGCATACTTCCAAGGGGTTTCTATAACCGGAAGTGATTGAATTTTCGTCAGGTTCAAATTACAATCGCTCATAACATTGAGCACAGTGGCCAAACTCCCTCGTTTATGATCGGTTATAAAACGTAAGGACGCTTTATTGATCTCTTCCTTGGGAAGCTCCTTATTTTTTGTTTTTACAACAATAAACCGGGTAGCGTTATTCTTTATGGTCTGGATGTTTTCCGCTACAATGTCCAACCCGTATAATTCCGCTGCAACACTGGGTGCTATGGCCGCCACATGTCTTAGGCCTTGTTCCTGAATACGCTTTGCGGTCTCCGCGGTATCCACATCCTCGACCAATTTTATTTGTGGATAATCCCTAAAAAATTCCTTGCATTGTAAGAGTGCCATAGGGTGCGAGCATACTTCCTTTATATCCTCCAATTTCTGCCCTTTTAAAATCATTAGGTTATGGTGAATATTCAAGTAATGTTCTCCTATAATGTGTAGGTTATTATGATATACCAAAGCGTAATTGGGAATAATAGAGCCTGCAATGGAATTTTCAATGGCCATAATGCCCTTATCCGCTTTGTTTGTCAAAAGCCTATCCACTAATGTGTCAAAGGAAAGACACTCCACCAGTTCAATATCAGCACCAAAATAATCTTGTGCGACCTGATGATGGTTAGAACCTTTTATTCCCTGTATGGCAATTTTTAAACTCACTTATCCTATTATTTTTTATACTTCTTTGATCCTTCAATACTGGTTAAGGGTTTTAAATTTTGAACAAAAAAAAGTTCCGACGGCTATCGGAACTTATTTCTATATCATTTATTCAAATTATACTAGAACAGTCCCGTACCTCTTTTAAAAAAGAAGTAAAAATAAAAACCGTTCCAAAAATATTGCTTTGTCATTGTGTATTTAACTGGGGCTAATGTAGTAATTAAATTTAAAAATCATGATAAAAGCGTGTGTTTTTTCAATTTTCTGAAAATCAGGAAAGTTTGATGCGAATTTTTTAATTAAAAGCAATTTGTTTTATAGAATCCTAAAGCAGTTTTTCCTTTACAATGTGTACCCGTGCATAAAAAGCAGGATTCCCTGCTAATCCGATTTTCTCTTACACCTATTTTTTGCCGCTGTCCTTGATCGGTATTCTATAAAAATCCTCAGCACATCATCCAATTCTTTCTGCACTTTTGGATCCGTACAATTCACCAAAACAGTAAACACCATTTGTTCTTCGGGATATACAAAAAAGTTGGAATAACCGCCCACACCATTACCAATATGGCCATAGTAAGACCGACCACTTTTGTCCTTGCTTACTTGCCATCCCAGACCGTAATATGTTGGTTTCCCGTTTATGGTTTTCGAGGTCAGGAATCGTGAAATAATTTCCCCGTTCAAAATTTTGCCCTCCAAATAGGCCCGTCCTAATTTGGCAATATCACCAACTGTGGAGAGATAGCCCCCGCCTGCCAGTTTGTAATAATTATTTACAGGAACGGCTTCCCTAAAACCAAATCGGTTTTTGGAATAACACAAGCTACGCTCTGCCATCAGATTTGGTCGTATTCCTAGCAAATTTGAAGAACCCTTGGGGTTTTCGGGAGCAAAAGTAGCTGTCATCCCTAAAGGGACCAATACTTTTTCCCGCACATATTTTTCAAAAGGAATGCCACTCACCTCCTGCATTGCCAAAGAAATCAAGACCCAACCGTAACTGTTATACAGGTAGTCCGTTCCCGGCTCAAAAAGCAGGTCGTCATCCTTGAAAATTTCGATACTTTCTTTTATGGAATAAGGTTTGTTCAATCCATATTCCATGCCCCGGTAACCACGGATACCTGCGGTATGCCCTGCCAATTGGCGAATGGTAAAATCCCATTGCTTTTTAGGGTAATAGGGTACATAATCATAAAAAGAAGCATCCAAATTTATAATGCCTTCTTCCACCATATGGGCCAAAGCGGTTGCGGCAATGGGTTTGGAGATACTGGCAATACGAAAAATGGTTTTTTGTGGATGAATCCGGGTCTTGTTCTCCAAATCGGCATAGCCATATCCCCTTTGAAAAATGGGTCGCCCTTCTTTTAATACGGCAATCGCAAGCCCCGGAACCTTCTGCTTATCTACCAAAGCCTGCAACAACATATCCGCCTCGACCAAACCGCCCAACACTACATCATCTCCTATAATACGTTGGGAGACGAATAAGTTTTTAAGGTATGTAAGAATAGGGTTCGCCAAAACAATTTTAATTTAACAATGGTACCTTCCATGGCTCTAATGGCATTGCTCCAGGAGCATAGCATTTCACTTACCTTATCAAATGGAAGCGTTTTATCTAAAAATCAACCTCCCGTTAAAGAGCTCTTCCACTTCAACCGTCATAGGGCGGTTAAAGCTGATTACATCTCCTGTACCACGTATACTCCCCCTTATAGATTGCCGTGGATCGATAAATATATCATTGGTGCCCCGATGATTTAAATTCACGTTTTGTGTTACAAGATTTTCAGCTTCGATCCGGGAATCTCCCGCCGCAATATTTAAATTCAGGTTTTCCACGGTCCCCCTCAGTTTAAAATAAGCAATACCGTTTGCTACAACGGTAACACGGGCAGCATTGACCTCCAGATCAAACTCACCATCGGTAGTCTCGGTTTCAGGGTTTACGAAGCTCTCGGAAAGCAAGGTCATATTCGGATAGTTCAAAAGGCCATCACTACGTATCAAAAGGCCGGTACTACTTCGTATTTCTGTAATATTGGGAGCGGTTACATAAATTGTGGTAATCCCATATTCCCGGAACAGATTACAGCCGTTCCAGTTCCTCAAAATCAATCTATCACCTTCAACTTTGGCACTTACTTCATCCAATAAAAATTCCCCCGTTTCTATTTCCACCTTTTGTTCAAGTCCCTCCTTAAGTACCAAAGCGACTTTCTCAAAAACGGTAATTTTCGTAAAAGTTGGCAGGGAAACTTCTTTGCGGATAAGGTTCCCGGCATTTTGAAAGCAGTCCGGAGCGTTTTCGGAATTACAGGACACCAATAAAACCAATAGCATAAAAAGAGTGGTTTTCCCTATATAGAAAACCATCCCTAATTTTTCAATTACACCCTGGATGTTATGGTATCGTTCTTTCACCATCGTATTTCCAATTTCCGGTCTCAAAGTGTTCATAATCTAATTCCTACTCCAAATTCAACAGCTTCTGCGGCGGCACCGTGGGACTTTAAGGTTATTGCACCAAATACCTTATCCCCAAAATATCGTTTTAGACCGATACGGTTATATACTTTACCTTCAAAATCGAACGGATAATACACATAATACCCCAATTGTGTGACCACGCTCATTTTATTAATGAACAGTTCATGTCCTAAAAATAGGCCAATGCGCTTGTAATCATCATCTATATTCACATTCATCTCTGGAAAGGATATGGACTGAAAGCGAATCAGTTCCTTTAAAAAGTTGGAAAAAAATACATCGGCCCCCAATTGGACAGCACTTTTCCTGCCCAAACGTTTATCGGCATAGGCAGAAAGTATAAAAAACCCATATTGCCCGGAACCGATTACATCACTTTCATTCAATCCACCCCGCAAAACCATGTTATATCTTATGGGTTCCGTAATTTTCACCTTCTCGGATTTGGGCAGATATTCAAATGTTTCGCCTCCATCCAAATCATAAATAAGTCCGGCATTTAAAGCCAGGGTATTGGTGGAGGTATTGGGCGCCCTAAAATTGGCATTGGAATAATGTATGAGCGAAATCCCCGCCTTAAAGCCCAATCCCTTGAAAATATTCTCTTTGTGGTAATTGAGCATCAAATAGGTAGAACTCATAAAATCCGACCCATAGGCATTGTTCCTAAAATTGGTCTCTTTATCATAAGGATTAGTGGTGTATGCAATTCCCTGTCCTATCCTAAACTGTATATTTCGTTTTAAAAAGTAGAAATTGTAATGCGCATAGAGTCCAAAATTTTTCCCCAGGGTTTCATTGTTCATATCCTGATAAACAAACGAAGCCCCATAATCCGGATAGTTATAGTGCTGTTCCCATTCCTCCAAGCCATAGGTTTTTCTGTTGAAACTTAAAATGGCCCCACCGGGATGGTCCGTGATCAAATGCGAAATATCGGGGTTATGCAATAATACAGACCCGTAAAAGGGACTGGCATCTATCGTATATTTTTTTTTCTCCTTCCGGTTTTGGGAAAAGCAAAAAACAACCGGAAAAAGCAGGTAAAAAAGAATCCTAAGGTTCATGGGAGGCAAAGGTAAGTACTTCTGGTTTTAAGTTTCCATTGTTTCTTGTCCAAAATCGACTTCCATAAACTGAAATTATGAACAAGAAACCTTTTCCCTTAAAAAACCTCCTTGGCTATCGCCTTTATATTATCGGATTTTCCCATGGAGTAATAATGTAGAACAGGTACTCCCGCCTCCTTTAATTCTTTGGACTGCTGAATGGCCCATTCAACCCCTACCTGACGGATTTCCCTATTTGTTTTACAACCGTCCACGGCATCTATCAAATCCTGGGGCAAATCTATACGGAACACCTGTGGTAACAGTTGTAAATGGCGCTTTACGGCAATGGGTTTTATACCGGGAATAATGGGTACTTCTATCCCAATTGCCCTTGCGGCAGCCACAAATTCAAAGTATTTTTTATTGTCAAAGAACATTTGTGTTACCACATAATCCGCCCCGGCATCAACTTTTTCCTTTAAACGTTTTAAATCTGTTTTTAAAGATGGTGCCTCCAAATGCTTTTCAGGATAGCCGGCCACACCAATACAGAAATCGGCACAGTTATCGGATTCTATGGTCTCGTGCAAATATTTTCCACAGTTCAGGTCGTGTATCTGCCCTACCAGGTCTACGGCATAGGGATGCCCTCCCTCGGTCGGTTCAAAATACTGTTGTTCCCGCATGGCATCGCCCCGCAAGGCCATTACATTATCTATGCCTAAATAATGGCAATCCACCAAAACATATTCGGTCTCTTCCTTTGTAAACCCACCACAAAGCACATGTGGTACGGTATCTACGTTGTACTTATGTTTTATAGAGGCACAAATACCCACCGTTCCAGGTCGCATTCGGGTCAATTTTTTATCCAAAAGCCCATTACGGTCAATGTACACATATTCCTCTCGGGACGTCGTCACATCAATAAACGGAGGGTTAAACTCCATCAACGGGTCAATATTGTTGTACAATTCTTGAATATTGCGTCCTTTTACAGGAGGTATGATCTCAAAGGAAAATAAGGTCTTCCCGTTGGATTTTTTTATATGCTCTGTTATTTTCATGGCCTCTATCCCCACCCTCCCCAAAAGAGAGGAAGTTTTTATCAGGGTATATTATCTGTTCGTATTCAATTTTATTTTTTCTCTATACGGGCGTTTCCCCACTTTTAGTGCGGTCGGGCTTTCGGTAGTCGCTTTTTTCGATCGCTTCCGCTTCGCTCGGCGAGCGAAAAAGAGCTCCAACAATACCTCTATCCCTAACGTATGCCTCAAAATTATCCGTTTTCAAAACCGGACAGTTCTTGTCCAGATCAATCATCCGCAATGTTCGGGGCAAGCCATTTCATAGCTTCCTCCAGTGGCATTCCCTTTCGTTCTGCAAAATCCGCTACTTGATCCTCCTTTATTTTTCCCAATCCAAAATACCTGGCCTGCGAATTTCCAAAATAATATCCACTTACCGATGCCGCTGGCCACATGGCCAGACCTTCCGTTAATTTTACGCCTATCCTCTCCGCTACCCCAAGTATTTCCCAGATCGTTAACTTCTCCAAATGGTCCGGGCATGCCGGATACCCCGGAGCCGGTCTAATACCTTCATAGGATTCTTTTATCAATTCCGTATTCGTCAGGTTTTCTTTTTCCGCATATCCCCAATGTCCAGTCCGCACCTCTTTATGCAAATACTCGGCAAAGGCTTCCGCCAATCGGTCCGCTAACGCCTTTATCATAATGGAACTATAGTCATCCAGATCTTTTTCATATTGTGCGGCCAGTTCTGCGGTACCAAATCCGGTGCTTACGCAAAAGCAGCCCATATAATCCTGGATCCCGGTCTCTTTTGGTGCTATAAAGTCGGCCAGGGCGTAGTCCGGCACCCCTTCCCTTCGCTGCAATTGTTGGCGCAGGGTCCTGAAAAATCCCTTCTGCCCGTCTTGGCCCGACAACTCCCCTACCTGAGAAGAATATAAAACCTCTATATCATCATCATTAACACTATTTGCAGGAAACAATCCAAAAACGGCCTTTGCCCCTAATTGTTTTTCGCTAATTATTCTACCCATCATTTCCTGGGCATCTTCAAAAAGTTCCTTGGCCTGTGTTCCCACCACATCATCCGTTAGTATATCCGGATACTTTCCATGCAAATCCCAGCTTCTAAAAAAGGGCGACCAATCAATAAAAGGTAAAAGTTTTTCCAATGCCAGGTCCTCAATGACCTGCACTCCCAATTCCCGGGGCTTTACGATCTCCGCTTGCTGCCAATCTATCCGGAATTTATTTTTGCGGGCGGCGGCCAACGTTTTATAATCCTTCTTTTTAGTACGCTTTAAAAATTTATCCCTAAAAATTTCATAGTCCTGTTTAATCCCGTTTTGGTATCCTTCCGATGTTTCCTTCTGCAACAGATCGCCCACTACGGTTACCGCACGCGACGCATCGTTCACATGTACCACGGCATTGCTGTATTGCGGGTCTATTTTTACCGCCGTATGGGCCTTACTGGTTGTAGCACCACCTATTAAAAGTGGTATGTTAAAGTTCTTGCGCTCCATTTCCTTGGCCAAATGTACCATTTCATCCAAAGAAGGGGTAATCAGCCCACTAAGGCCAATAACATCCACTTTTTCTTCTATAGCGGCCTGGATAATCTTTTCGGGCGGTACCATTACGCCCAAATCTACAATCTCATAATTGTTACAGGCCAGTACCACACTTACGATGTTCTTTCCAATATCGTGAACATCGCCCTTTACGGTCGCCATAAGGATTTTTCCCGCTCCCTCCGTTGTGCCACCTTTAGAGGCCTCAATATAGGGTAACAGATATGCTACCGCCTTTTTCATGACCCGGGCGGATTTTACCACCTGCGGCAAGAACATTTTTCCACTACCGAACAAATCGCCCACCACGTTCATACCGATCATTAAATGCCCTTCTATGACCTCAATGGGTTGGTCCGAGGCTTGTCTTGCCTCCTCGATATCTTCGGTAATATATTGGTCTATTCCTTTTACGAGGGCCCTCGTTATCCTATCCTGTAAAGGTTCTTCCCGCCAGGACAGATCTACTTTGCTTTCTTTGGTCTTCCCTACTACCGATTCGGCAAACTCCAACAGGCGTTCCGTGGCATCATCCCTTCTATTAAGGATAACATCTTCCACATATTCCAATAAATCTTTGGGAATATCGTCATAAACTTCCAACATCGTGGGGTTTACAATACCCATATTCATCCCTGCTTTTATGGCGTGGTACAAGAACACGGAATGCATGGCCTCCCTCACGGGATTATTCCCCCTAAACGAAAAGGAAACATTGCTGACCCCTCCACTAACACTGCAATGCGGTAAGTTTTCACGTACCCATTTGGTCGCTTCAATAAAATCTATGGCATTGCGCTTATGCTCATCCATTCCCGTGGCCACGGGAAAGATATTCAAATCAAAAATGATATCCTCCGGTGGAAAACCAACATGATCGACCAAAATATCATAGGAGCGTTTGGCGATTTCAATACGCCGATCGTAATTATCCGCCTGGCCAACTTCATCAAAGGCCATTACAATAACTGCGGCCCCGTATCTCTTTATAAGTTTGGCCTGATGGACAAACTGCTTCTCACCTTCTTTTAAACTGATCGAATTGACCACACATTTTCCCTGAACCACTTGTAGGCCCGCCTCTATAATATCCCATTTGGAACTGTCTATCATTATGGGAACCCGGGCAATATCTGGCTCGGCAATGACCAGGTTCAGGAATTTGACCATGGCTTCCTTACCATCGATCAGACCATCGTCCATATTAATATCTATAATCTGGGCACCCCCCTCTACTTGATGGCGTGCCACGTCCAAGGCTTCCTCGAACTTCTCCTCTTTGATCAAACGAAGAAATTTTTTGGAACCCGCTACATTGGTACGCTCGCCTACATTTATGAAATTATTTTCAGCAGTGACGATCAACGGTTCCAAACCGCTTAATTTTAGATATTTTGGTTTGTTATCACTCACTTTCAACCGCTATTTTTCTGGGACTAAACCCTTTTACCACTTCTACGATCGCACTTATATGTTCCGGTGTCGTACCACAACAGCCCCCAACAATATTGACCAACCCTTTTTCTACATACTCTTTCATTTGGGCGGCCATCTGCTCCGGGGTTTCATCATATTCCCCAAAGGCATTGGGAAGGCCCGCATTTGGGTGGGCAGAAATGGCATGCTCCGTTCTATTGGAAATAACCTCCAAATGTGGTACGAGTTGGCTTGCCCCCAAGGCACAATTAAATCCGACGGATAAAATGGGAATATGGGATATGGATATTAAGAATGCCTCCGCGGTCTGCCCGGACAGGGTACGGCCCGAGGCATCCGTAATGGTACCGCTCACCATAATGGGCACTTCTATGTTCCGCTCTTCTTTAACCTCTTCTATAGCAAACAATGCCGCTTTGGCGTTCAAAGTATCAAAAATGGTCTCAACCAGTAAAATATCGGACCCACCATCCAACAGGGCTTCTATTTGTTGTTTATAGGCAATCCGCAATTCATCAAAGGACACGGCCCGGAATCCCGGATCGTTCACATCTGGGGACATACTGGCCGTTTTATTGGTGGGACCTATGCTACCTGCCACAAAACGTGGCTTGTCCGGTTCCTTGATCGAAAACTCATTTGCCACTTCTTTGGCAATTCGTGCCGATTCATAGTTAAGCTCGTACACCAATTCTTCCATATGATAATCCGCCATGGCAATGGTGGTACCTGAAAAGGTATTGGTTTCCACAATATCCGCCCCGGCGGCAAAATATTTACGGTGTACTTCTGCAATGGCCTCGGGTTGGGTCAATGACAACAGATCGTTATTCCCTTGCAGGGGATGTTCCCAGTCCTTGAACCGCTCCCCCCTAAAATCCTCTTCCGTAAATTTATAGCGCTGCAACATGGTACCCATGGCACCGTCCAATACGAGGATTCTCTCTTGCAATATCTTTTTTATGTCTTTCATCCTATTTCTTAAAAACACATACCCATGATTTCTTCTTAATGGGTTTTATTAAACCTGATCGGTTCATGGCCATACACCGCTAAACTAAAAATACAAAGCCCGACCGCAATAGTATGCGGTAATGCCAAAAAATTATCAAGTAAGGAAAAAAGGTAAGACGAACCGTCCTTTTTTGGTTATCTAATCCCTTTTACATCCTAAAATTAATCAGGACAGGGGTAGAATGTAGCACCTTCTTAGGTCCCGATAGGCATCGAGATGAACCAAGGGTTGCTAAGGCTTCAAAGGGTCTATTCCCTCCACCTTTCTTGATAACAAATTCAGATTTTTAATGAACTGGGTACAAAGTAAAGCTACAACTTTATCAAAAACAAGGAAAGTTTGTAATTTTTAAGGACCGTACAGGTTTTGAAAACCTGTACGGTCCAAACCAAAATGTTATGCAATACTCTGTACTACTTCTTTTTTTGCTTCTTTTTTAGAGCCGTCAAACCCTTCTACACCACCTACGGTAGTATATTTCATTACATACCGCTTACCTGGATTAATGATTTGATAGGCATACTGGCACATCACCGCCGCCTCGTGAAAACCGGACAAAATGAGCTTTAATTTTCCCTCATATGTATTAACGTCCCCAATGGCAAAAACTCCTGGAATATTGGTCTGGTAGTCCTTGGCATTGTTAACCTTAATGGCATTCCGTTCTATTTCCAAGCCCCAATCACCAATAGGCCCTAATTTTGGGGAAAGGCCGAAAAGGGGAATGAAATTATCCACTTCCACATAGGTTTCTCCTTTTTCAGAATCGTTGTGCTTAATTACAACGGCTTCTAAATGTTCATCGCCATACAATTTTTTCACCTCGGCTTCGGTGTACAGTTTTATTTTGCCCAATTTGGCCAATTCCGATGCTTTTTCTACGGAATCCAGGGCACCGCGAAATTCATTTCTACGGTGTACCAAAGAAACTTCCGATGCTACATCCGCTAAGAAAATGGCCCAGTCCAAGGCAGAGTCCCCACCTCCGGCAATCACAACTTTCTTATCACGATATACTTCGGGATCCTTGACCATATAGGCCACGCCCTTATCCTCAAAATCGGTGATATTTTCAATAGGTGGCTTACGTGGTTCAAAAGAACCCAATCCTCCTGCAATAACCACTACAGGGGCACTGTGCTTTGTACCTTTATTGGTCGTTACTACAAAGGAACCATCATCCAACTTATCCAAAGTCTCGGCCCTTTCGCCCAAGGTAAATCCAGGTTCGAACGGCTTTATTTGTTCCATAAGGTTATCGACAAGATCCCCGGCCAAGATTTCCGGGAATGCAGGAATATCATAAATGGGTTTTTTTGGATAGATTTCCGAGCATTGCCCTCCGGGCTGTGCCAAGGCATCGATCAGATGCGTTTTTAACTTTAATAATCCTGCCTCAAAGACCGTAAACAATCCTGTTGGTCCCGCACCTACTATCAATATATCTGTTTTGATCATAGTCTATTTTTTTCTTTGACCTTTTTTATTATTGGTTTTGACCAATACCGTCTTCCATGGGTCAAGGGAAGGCGTTAAAATTTAATTAATCAATAATCTGTTATGCTTGCTCCGACCAATTCTTGTTCTTGAGCAATTTTTATAATGTTTTCCCTGTGTTTTACTACTTCTCCAATTATAATTATAGCGGGATTCGCCAATTGTCTATTTTCTACTTCCTCTTCTATGGTTCCAATAGTGGCAATTCCTATTTTCTCATTTTCCCTTGTTCCATTTTGTATAATGGCAATGGGCGTTTCCGATTTTCCTTCTTTCTTAAAAAGCGATACGATCTGTGCTAATTTTGACATTCCCATTAAAATAACGACCGTTGCGTTCGATTTTGCGGCCAAGGCAATATCTCCCGAAAGTTTATGTTCTTTAGTGGTTCCTGTAATTACCCAAAAACTTTCTGCCGCACCTCTTTTGGTTACGGGAATGTGCTGAGCCGCCGGAACGGACAGGCTGGATGATATTCCGGGAACCATGGCAACGGTTATACCTTGGGCGGCCGCATGTTCCATTTCTTCGGCACCCCTGCCAAAGACAAAGGGATCACCACCTTTTAACCGAACCACGTGTTTACGCATTCTGGCCCTGTTAACGATCAATTCATTGATCTGCTCTTGTTGATAGGCATAACATCCCCTACGTTTGCCCACAAATATTTTTTCTGCATTTGGGGCATATTCCAATAGCACATCGTTTACCAGGGCATCGTACAAAACCACATCTGCAATTTGTAAGGCCTTGATCGCTTTTAGGGTAATGAGTTCCACATCGCCAGGGCCGGCACCAATTACGGTCAATAGCCCGTTAACCCCTAAATTGGAGGGAGTTATTTGGCCCGGGGCAACACTATTTTTATCGGAATATTCCATAATTATGCTTCTGCCAATTCTTTTTCCCTAAACTGTTCTACGGAAGTCAAAAAGTTTTTTGCATCTTCCAAATAACGCTTTGCAAAGGTTTCCGATGGTTCATTTTTATTTAATTGAAGTACCAATTCCCCAAATCCGCCATCGACCTTAATTCTTCCTGTTTCCACGAATTTTTCCTGAAAATCCTTGATGATACTGTTATGCGTATTCACCTTCACCTTTTCCGAGGTCAATAATGCTTTTGCGGAATTCACCATAGAGGAATAGGCATGATAGATACTTGCGGCCCATTTTTCCTCGGCTAAATTCGACGCTGAATTTTCAATTTTTTCTTTGCTTTCAAATAAAAGGGTCGCAATCAAATCGATAACGACTCCCGCACATTCCCCAATACCTATTTCTTTTTTGTATCGCTCTGTATTTCCCCAATCGATAAAGTCTTCTTGGGTCAGGTTCTCTATGTCCGAAAGGTGTTTTAAACGGTCATAGAAGTAATGTTCCCCTTTTTGGGCGTAATACTCCGCATAGGACAGCCCATTTCCATGGGCATCAAAATCGTCCAGGATAATACGAAGTGCTTCTGGGCCTCTTTTACTGGGTACTTTTACCACCTTGTCCGCAAATTTCCCTTCGCCGTTTCCAATATTTCCACCGCCCAACAAGACCTGAAGTGCCGGTGCCACGAGTTTATCCTTGGTCCTAACGGACATTCCCTGAAAACCGATATTGGCCATATTATGTTGCCCACAGGCATTCATACAACCACTTATCTTGATAACCACATCCGGATTGCTGATATACTGTGGGTATTCGGCCTTTATAATCCGCTCCAACTCTACGGCGATTCCTGTACTACTGGCAATCCCCAGATTACAGGTGTCCGTTCCCGGGCAGGCCGTTATATCCAAAGCTTTATTGTATCCCGCTTCTACAAAACCCAATTTTTCCAAGGCCGTATAAAAGAAAGGAACCAATGCCTCTTTTACATAGGGGATCAATATATTTTGACGAAGTGATAGACGGATTTCCCCAGCGGCATATTGCTGTACCAGATCGGCCAGCAACCTGGCTTTGTCCGTATAAAAATCCCCTAGCAATACTTTGATACCGATCGCCACATAGCCTTCTTGTTTTTGAGGCACTATATTGGTCGATTTCCATTTTTCAAAAGCTTCGGTATCGGTAATATTTACCTTGGGCGTTTCAGTCTCCGCAACTTGGATTTTTGGATAACTGTCCGCATCTATAGCAACGGATACGTGCGGAACCGCTTTTTGTTCTTCCTCCAATAACTGTTTAAATCCATCCAGACCAACATCCTTTAACAAAAATTTCATTCGTGCCTTGGCCCTACTTTTACGTTCTCCGTATCTGTCAAAAACACGGATAACGCCATCCATCAACGGAATGATCTTATCCGATGGTAAAAATTCAAAAAGTACGTCGGCATGACGTGGCTGTGAACCTAATCCACCACCTAATAACACTTTAAATCCTTTTACGCCATCCTTAATTTTAGCGATGAATCCTAAATCGTGCATATAGGAGAGGCCCGTATCGGCATCACTGGCCGAAAAAGAAACCTTGAATTTACGGCCCATTTCCTGACTAATGGGGTTTCTAAGGAAATAACGGAACAATGCATCTGCATAGGGAGAAACATCAAAAGGCTCGTCCGTATCGATCCCGGCCGTTTCACTTGCCGTAACGTTCCGTACGGTATTACCGCATGCCTCTCTCAAAGTTACCTCGTCCTTTTCCAATTGGGCCCATAGCTCTGGAGTACGGTCCAGGTCCACATAATGGATCTGGATATCCTGACGGGTAGTAATATGCAAACGCCCTGTAGAATATTCATCCGAAACATCACAGATACGCTTCAATTGTCTGGAAGTTACCTTTCCATAGGGCAATTTAATTCGGATCATCTGAACACCCTGTTGCCGTTGACCGTAAACACCACGTGCCAATCGCAGGCTCCGGAATTTTTCCTCGTCCAATTTCCCTGCATGGAACTCATGGATCTTACGTTCCAATTCCAGGATATCCTTTTCAACTATCGGGTTTTCTATTTCTGTTCTAAAACTTCGCATTTTCTTTTTGTCGCTAATACCTAAACGTTAGATATCAGACTTTTTATATATTAATCCTATAGATTTTATAGGTTTATTAAATTATCCGTTACTTTCCTTTTGGATTCGCATCAATTAAGGGTATTTCTTATCCCCTAAAGAAAATTATCCAAAAAACAATTATTCATTAATAAATCCTGCCCCTACCGTACTATTGGTCTGCGTATCTATTAAAATAAAAGAACCATTGGTCCTATGGTCCTTAAACTTGTCATAGAAAATGGGTTTGTTCAACCTAAAACTTACCTGGGCAATATCGTTCATTCCCAGTGTATCCACTTCTGTATCCACTCCGGAATAGTCCGGTGCTATCTTATGATGAACATTATCCACCTTCGCCAAAACTTTATTGACACCATGCTGTATAATATATTTATTGCCCGTCACAAGTTTTTGCGAATCCATCCAGGAAATGGTCGCCGTAAACTGTTTATCAATGGTCGGCAAATCGTTTGTCTTGACCAACATATCACCCCTGCTCAAATTAATTTCATCCTCCAACGTAATGGTAACGGATGATCTTCTGGAAGCGGTTTGGTATGCTTTGTCATAGAAATAAATCTCCTTTATTTTGGAACGTGTCCGTGATGGTAATGCTACCACTTCGTCGCCCACACTCAATTCCCCGCCATACACTTTTCCCGCAAATCCCCTAAAGTCATGATGCTCCTCCGTTTTTGGGCGAATGACATATTGGACCGGAAATCTTGGCGTACCTACATTATAGATATCCTTTCTGTCCAGGGCCTCAAAATGTTCCAATAAGGTTTGACCGGTATACCAGGGGGTTCTGTCCGATTTATTCACGACATTATCCCCTTTTAAGGCACTTACGGGTATAAATGTAATTTTTTGATCTTGATAGTCCCGCTTGGACATCAACTCTTCAAAATCCGCTTTTATTTCATTATAGGTCTCTTCGGAATAATCCACCAAATCCATTTTATTGACAGCCACTACCACGTCTTTAATACGCAATAAGTTATTGATAAAGAAATGACGATTTGTTTGCTCTATAACCCCTTTTCTGGCATCTATCAATATAATTGCGGCCTGTGATGTAGATGCCCCGGTGACCATGTTCCGGGTATATTCCACATGTCCCGGTGTATCCGCTATGATGTAGCTCTTTTTCGCCGTTGAGAAATAAATATGGGCCACATCTATGGTAATACCCTGTTCCCGTTCCGCCACCAAACCATCCGTTGCCAAGGAAAAATCCAGATAATCATATCCTTTTTGCTTACTGGTTTTTTCTATCGCCTCCAATTTATCGGTGGTCAATGATTTTGTATCGTATAAAAGCCTTCCTATCAAGGTACTTTTACCGTCATCTACACTTCCTGCTGTCGCTATTTTTAATACTTCCATATATTTTAGTATTCAGTAGGCAGTCATGGTCATGGCAGATTATATTTTGAACGTCTGCCGAGACCGAAAACCGCCAACTTTTAAAAGTAACCTTGTTGTTTTCTTTTTTCCATTGCGGCCTCTGACCGTTTATCATCTATCCTGGCACCTCTTTCGGATATTGTGGAATCCCTGATTTCCTGTACTACGGCATCAATATCGGTAGCTTCGGAAAAGACTGCTGCCGTACAGCTCATATCCCCTACGGTTCTAAAACGTACCATACGCTCCAGCACTTCTTCTTCCTCTTCTTGATACACGTATTCCGAATGGGACCAAATAAGTCCGTCCCTTAAAAAGACTTTCCTTTTATGGGCAAAATAAATGGACGGTATTTCTATTTGTTCTTTTTGAATATAGGACCATACATCCAGTTCCGTCCAATTGGAAATGGGAAATACACGAACGTTCTGGCCCAATTCGATCTGACCGTTCAGCATATCGAAAAGTTCGGGCCTTTGATTTCTTTCGTCCCATTGTCCAAAATCGTCCCGTACCGAAAAAATACGTTCTTTTGCCCTGGCTTTTTCTTCATCCCGTCTTGCACCACCGATACAGGCATCAAACTTAAACTCTTCAATCGCATCCAATAGGGTGGTCGTCTGCAAAGAATTTCTACTGGAATACCGTCCGGTTTCCTCCTTTACTTTTCCCTGATCTATGGAATCCTGAACATTCCTTACAATAAGTTCCAATCCCAATTCCTCTACCAATCTGTCTCTAAATTCTATCGTTTCAGGGAAATTATGCCCCGTATCTATATGCATTAAAGGAAATGGAATTTTGGATGGCCAAAACGCTTTTTGGGCCAATCGCACCAAGGTAATGGAGTCTTTTCCTCCAGAAAATAATAGTACCGGTTTTTCAAATTGTGCGGCAACTTCCCGCATAATATAAATAGCCTCATTTTCCAAAGCATTTATATGGGAGGTATTTATTGCCTCGGTCGCAACTCTTTTTGTATCTATTTCAGCTATTGTATCCAAATCTTTTCTTTTTTATAGTCCTTTCTTCTTATTTATGAACAAGGAGGTATTTATATTCTATAGTTATGTATGTAGCCCGCATTCCCTATTTTCCAATACCTTGGTAGGGTCAAAATACTTATGTTCGTTCGGTAATTCCCTGTCCTTTAAATAGACATCCAATTGCGTATCGTCCCAGTGATAAAAAGGGCTTACTTTTAACACTCCATCTTTGCCTAAACTTAAAATATTCAAAGAATCCCTATGGGCGGTCTGTCCCTTTCTAAGATTGGTGAACCAAACATCCGGTTTGTGGGCATCCATCGCCCTTCTAAAGGGTTCCAATTTTACCTGTTCGGTAAATTCTGCATGCTTGGGGTCATCTATCTGGGGGATTCCCATTACAGAATCCCGATGTGCCGTTGTCTGTTTTGGCACATACAGATCGATATGTAGTCCCAATCTTTCGATCAAATCTTCTGCATGTTTATACGTATTGGGAGTGTTATAACCTGTATCGCACCAAACTACGGGAATATTGCTCTTGACTTGTGTAATCGCATACAAAATAGCCACTTCATAGGGTCTAAAGTTTGTTGTGACCAAAGGCTTTTGTGCATTTTTTATCGCCCAAGAAATGATTTCCTCCGGTGGAATTCCCTTGAACTGAATATTCAATTTGTCGATTTGCTCTTGTGTAAATGTCATAATTCAATATTATTTACCCCAGTTGATCTTGTTCCAGATACGTTCGTGAAAAAAATACAGGAACATCTTCGTCACAAAGTCTATGGAAGCTATAGATGCCGCTACAGCTACTTTCCCGGTAAGGATATAGGATATCAACAAGGTATCCAAAGTTCCAATAACCCGCCAACTTATTGCTTTGGCAATACTACGGATAGGCTTCTCGGATTTTTTATCCGATGTGTATTTTCCCTTTGAAGTTTTTTTATCTAAAATCAGTTGATCTACAATCATACTTTCTAAAAATCTTATTACTCTACCAATTTAATAGGATAACAAAAGTAGAATTATTTTTTAAAGTATGACGTTATAAGTATTCATAATTTACGTTTACCCTATAGATTTAGTAGATTATTAACAAAAGGAACTATATTTTACGATTTTGGCACTAAAATTGGAGAGATTTTCGCCTTTACATTAATCGGTATGGCATTAATTTAATATATCGGCCAACGTATTGTTTCGGTAGATTTCCAAGGCACTGTCCCTAACCTGTAACATTAATTTATGTACGGCACAGGAATCCTCGTCCGGGCAGTCCCCACATTTTTCATAGAAGTTTAAGCTAACGCAGGGCACCATGGAAATAGGTCCTTCCAAAACGCGCATTACATCGGTCATAAGAATTTCATCAGGATCTTTAATGAGGTAATATCCTCCTCCTTTTCCCTTTTTGGAACCCAAAAAACCCGTTTTCCTAAGAGACAATAAAATACTTTCCAAAAATTTTTGGGAAATATTCTCACATTGGGCAATTTCGGAAATCTGTACCGGCTTTTTATTTTCCTGAGAAGCCAGATGTGCCAATGCCTTTAAACCGTATTTTGTCTTTTTTGAGAGCATGTAGCTAAGATAGGGAAAATGGAAAAAAGTCGGATGCTTAGATATCGAATGTAAAAAACATATTATAATGTGTTTACTTCAAGGCCTGTTCAATATCCCCAATAATATCATCAATATGCTCCAAACCTACTGATATCCGAACCATACCATCCGTGATTCCGGATTCCACCCTTTCTTCCGTTGACAATTTACTATGCGTAGTGGATGCAGGATGGGTAACAATACTTCTAGAGTCTCCTAAATTTGCGGACAATGACAATAACTTTATGGCATTAAAAAACTTTTGTCCCGCTTCCAGTCCGCCCTTAACCTCAAAAGCCACCACGCAGCCTCCGGCCTTCATTTGTTTTTTGGCTATTTCATATTTGGGATGCGATTTTAAAAAGGGGTATTTTACCCAATTCACGTTGGGATGGCCTTCTAAAAATTCAGCTAGTTTTAAGGCATTTTCACAATGTCTATCCACTCGTATCGCCAAGGTTTCCAGACTTTTGGAAAGCACCCAGGCATTAAAGGGCGAAAGTGCCGGGCCCGTAATCCTTGAAAAACGGTACACCTTATCTATAAGTGCCGCCGTACCCACGGTTATTCCTGCCAAAACCCTTCCTTGACCATCCATTAATTTGGTGCCGGAATGGATGACCAGATCTGCCCCAAATTTTATGGGTTGTTGCAAATAAGGCGATGCAAAACAATTATCGATGACCAAAATCAAATTATGTTTTTTGGCAATTTTGCCCAATGCTTCCAAATCCAAAATATCCACTCCCGGATTTGTGGGCGATTCGGCATAGATCAACTTGGTCTTTGGCGTAATCAGATTTTCCAGGGCATCCAGTTCATCGATCTTAAAATAGCTATGGGAAATATTCCACTTTGGAAAGAAATTATCGAAAAGCGAATGGGTAGAACCAAAAATGCTGCGTGCAGAAAGAATATGGTCGCCACTGTCCAACAAGGCCGCCAAGGTAGAAAAAACGGCCGCCATACCAGATGCAAAGGCAAAACCATCTTCCGCTCCTTCCATTTTACAGACTTTCTCTATAAATTCCGAAGAATTGGGGTTCGAATAACGCGAATAAATATTGCGTTCTTTTTCCTCGGCAAAAGAAGCCCGCATATCTTCGGCATCCTCAAATACAAAACTAGAGGTCAGGTACATGGGTACGGAATGTTCTAAATGTTCCGTTCGGTTTACCTGCGTTCGTATAGCGTTGGTTTCAAATTTATTTTCTCTATCCGTTTTCATAAAATCTTTTCTTCGATATTTTTACTTTTCACGATCGTATGGAAAAGTCAAAAGGCCACTCCGCTATAAGTGCAAAGGGTTTTCTTGTGTCCTGATTTTTCTCTTTCCCATATTCTTTTTCTTGTCTGCACATTTCCGATATCGCCTTTTGATCAGCTTTTTTCGGCAATCCGTAAGATATCTCCAAATACGCCCCTTGCCGTTACGGCAGCTCCGGCTCCCGCACCTTGAATGACTAATGGATTTTCCCCATAGGATTCCGTATAGATTTCAATGATGGAATCCGAGCCTTTCACCTGCCCCAACGCACTTTCCTTGGGAACGGATACCAATTTTACATCCAAAACACCTTTTTCCTTTTGCAGATTACCATGCAAATCGCCAACATACCGTAACACATGACCTGATTTTTGGTTCTTTTTTATTTCATTGAATTTATCGTTCAACACTTCCATATTTTCTATGAAAAACTCCGCAGCACCCTCTTGTAAAGTCGAAGGAATCAGATTCTCTATATGAATATCGGAAAATTCATTGCTTAAATCCAGTTCACGGGCCAAAATCAACAATTTTCTACCCACATCGTTTCCGGACAGATCTTCCCTTGGATCCGGTTCGGTAAAGCCTTTCTGCATGGCATCTTTTAAAATGGATGAAAATGGAGCATCCACCTCAGAAAACGTGTTGAAAATATAACTGAGCGAACCGGAAAAAACACCTTTGATACGTGTAATGTTCTCCCCGGACAAATGCAATAGCTTAATGGTATCCAGCAATGGAAGACCCGCCCCAACATTGGTTTCGTACAAATATTGTTTTTGGTTTTTGCCCAATTCCTCCCGCAACAACTGGTAATAATCAAAACCTAATGTATTGGCGATCTTATTGGAGGACACCAAATCAAAACCATTTTCCACGAAATCGAAATAATGGGCCACAAAATCCTGATTAGCGGTATTATCTACCACGATCAGATTCTCTAAATGATGGTTTTTCGCAAAATCGAAAATATCCTGGATCTGATATGATTTCCCTTTGGTCCGGATACTCGTTTTCCAGTTTTTGGAAACCCCTTTTGCGTTGAGCAATACTTTTTTAGAATTGGCAATAGCAAAAACATTAAGGTCTATTCCTTTCCTATTTTCTATGGTCTTGGCCGATTTTAAAATTTGGTCGATCAAGGTACCTCCTACATTGCCATGACCAAAAATAGCCAAGTTCACTTTTTTACTGATTCCGAAAATCTGCCCGTGCATTACGTTTAGTGCCTTGGTCAGATCACTTTTATCGACCACCAAACTCACATTTTTTCCAGATACCGTATTATTGAACAACAAAGGCGTAATCTGATTTTTGATCAGGGCATTGTACGGTTTATGAAAGGTACTCAGGTCCTGACCTACGATGGATATGACGGAAACGTCATCCACGACCGTAATCATATTGATATCCTTGGCCTGAAAATCACTTGTAAATTCATTGTCCAATGCACGTTTCGCCTTCTGCGCCTTTTCTTGTTTCACCACCAGTCCAATACCCCTCTCCGAAGAACCCTGTGAAATGATGCTTACACTTATATTGTTATTTTCCAGCGTTTTAAAAATACGGGCATCTATCCCTACTTTCCCCAAAAGTCCCCTCCCCTCTAAATTGATGAGTGCGACATCTTCAATTACCGAAAGTGATTTAATACCTTCCTTACTGGATTCAGCACTGATCAGCGTTCCCTCATTATCGTTATTATAGGTATTAAGGATACGTAATGGGATGTTCTTTTCTATTAACGGAATAATGGTCTTTGCATGCAAAATGGTAGCTCCAAAATTGGCCAATTCGTTTGCCTCCGCATAAGATAGATTAGCAATGCGCTTGGCCTCGGGGACATGATCCGGATTTGCCGTAAATATACCGTCTACATGCGTGTAATTCTGTAATTCCCCGGCATCCAGAAAATTGGCCAGGAGCGCTGCGGAATAATTACTGCCATTCCTCCCCAAAGTAGTGGTTCCCCCCTCTAGGGTAGAGGCTATAAAGCCGGTGATCACCGGAACCGTATCATTTGGCAATTGAGCAAACTGCAGGAGTACGTTCTCCTTGGAAACGGCATCCAATACCTTGGCATCACCAAAAGTAGCATCGGTTTTTATCAATTTTCTGGAATCCAGAAACCGTGCTTTAATTCCTTTTCCTATAAGGAGTTTAGCGATCAGCCTGGCCGAAAGTAACTCCCCATGGGCCAGTACCTCATCTTTTATCTTGGCACTATAATCGCCCAAAAGGGAAACGCCCTCAAAAAGTTTGGCAAGCCCTTTAAACTCTTCGGACAGATCTATATTGGTGTACGTATGCTTTTGATATTTTTCAAAAGCCCCAAAATCTTTGCGATAGTCTTCTCCCTTAGCCGCTTTTTCCAATATATTCTCCAACTGGTCGGTCGCCTTTTCCCGGGCCGAAAGCACTACGGCAATGTTTTCTCCCTTTTCGACCTTGGAAACAATTACATCCAGTACCCGTTCCAATCCTTCTCCGTTACTCAGGGATTTACCTCCGAATTTCAAGACCTTGACCTTCCCGGATTTTCCATTGGAATTAAAAACACCATCCAAAAGTTTCTCCATCTGTTCAAATTCGATCAAAAAAGCATCGTGGCCATGAAGGGATTGCACTTCCCCATAAGTAACGTTACTATTGGCCTGGGCCAATCGTTTAAAAGTTTCCTTATTTTCCTTGGCGGTAAAAAACAGGTCGGAATCCACTCCAATGATATGGATATTGGTATCACTATTTTGCAAAGCGATAAAATTTTGCTCTCCGTTACGGGTAACATCAATAGTCTTTAGCAATTGGTTCATCAACCTATAAGCCGATAGTTGAAAACGTTCCTGTAACTTCTTACCGTGGTGCATCAACCAACTTTCCACATTAAAGACCTGAAGCTCTTCATTGGTACTTCGCTTAAAACGCTCTTTGAAGGATTCCGGCGTACGGTAACACAGCATGGCATGCATACGTGCATCATGAACAGGCTGTTTGGAATTCACCAAAAATTGTTCCTGGATCTGACAATTGGCGATCAACCAATCCGTAGATTTCCAATCCGAGGCTACCGGGATCAAATGCTCGGTAAGTTTTGGGTCCAACGCCGCCATTTCCCAAGCGACTCCTCCTCCTAGAGACCCACCGATAATGGCAAAAAGTCGGTCTATTTCCAACGCTTTCAATCCCAAAAGAAAAATGCGCGCTACGTCTCCTGCAACAAAATCCTTGTAATTGTCTATAACAAATTTATCATATCCGTTACCGGGAATATTAAAAGAGAGAATGGTATACTTCTGGGTATCTATACATTTTCCATCCCCGATAAGTGCAGACCACCACCCATCTTTTCCGGTTACATTGGAATTTCCCGTAAGGGCATGGTTGACCAAAATTATGGGTGCCGAATGCAGTTCTCTGCCAAAAAGTTGATAGGATAATTGAATCTCTTGGGATACGCCACTCAAAGTGGTATAATTTTCTATTTTGATATGATGTAACATTGTCAAAAGTTAAATCCATCTAGTTTTAAAAACCGACAGATCTGTTAAGTTTAGGCCAAAACCGATTTATCGATCGTGGCAAATGCATTTTCAAGATCCGTTTTTAAATCTTCAATATCCTCCAGACCTACGGATAAACGAATCAAATCTTTGGTCACTCCCGTAGCTTCCTGTGCCGCATCATCCAACTGCTGGTGCGTGGTACTGGCCGGATGGATAATCAAGGACTTGGTATCTCCGATATTGGCCAACAGGGAAAATATCTTGGTCCCGTCCGCAATTTTCTTGGCCGATTCAAAGCCGCCCTTTACACCAAATGTTACGATCCCACTTTGTCCGTTGGGCAAATAAGCCTCCGCTTGGGCATAATAAGCACTCGATTTTAATCCCGGATAATTGACCCATGCCACTTCTTCCCTACTTTCCAACCATTCCGCCAAAGCCAGTGCACCAGCACTATGTTGCTTCATACGGATGGACAAGGTTTCCAGTCCCTGGATGATCTGCCATGCATTATATGGACTAATAGCTCCCCCAAAATCGCGTAGCCCCTCTATCCTCACTTTTGCTATAAAGGCAGCGGGGCCCAATGCCTCGTGGTACACTAAACCGTGGTATCCCGGGGAAGGTTCCGTAAACTCCGGAAAATTTCCGTTACCATAATCAAAGGTTCCGGCATCTATAATTGCACCTCCCAAAGAAGTTCCGTTTCCATTAATGTATTTGGTCAAGGAATGGACAACAATATTCGCACCGTGCTCAATAGGGTTCAACAAAGCTGGTGTGGCCACGGTATTATCCACAATAAAGGGAACTTTCACTTTTTTGGCCTCTGAAGAAATGGCTTTTAGGTCCAACACGTCCAACTTTGGATTCCCCAGGGATTCTACAAAAATAGCCCGGGTATTATCCTCCACCGCTTTACCAAAATTTGTAGGGTCGGCGGGATCCACAAAAGTGGTGGTGATTCCCAATCTAGGCAATGTATTCGCCAATAAATTATAGGTTCCGCCATACAGGCTATTAGAGGCCACAATATGGTCCCCTGCTTTTAACAATACCAATAAAGCCGTAGATATAGCTGCTGTTCCAGATGCCGTTGCCACTGCTGCGATACCTCCTTCCAAAGTGGCCAGACGCTGCTCCAGAACATCTGTGGTAGGATTGTTCAACCGGGTATAGATAAATCCCGGTTCGGAAAGGTTAAAAAGGTTTGCCGCATGGTCCGCATTGTTAAAGACATAAGCCGTACTTTGATAAATAGGCACCGCCCTTGTTCCTCCGTTTGCGGATACATCATGTCCTGCATGTAAAGCGTTGGTCGAAAATTTTGAATCACTCATAATCTTAAGTTTTACGCATCCGTTTTGTTTTTGATGCCGGTTTTTAAATTGATTCCCTTCTTTTACTAAAACAAGTTTAGTACAAGCTCGAAATAAAATATTAAAAGCCAAACCCTACCCCGCCGACATTGCGGATAGGTAAAATCAAAAAGTTATAAGAAAGTGAAATCGAGAAATATCGATGACTGTTATCTATTCTTTAAATTCGATTCAACAGATGTTGAAGTATCCAGACGCGATTATCGGGATAGTATAAAGATAGAATTTAGCACCTTCTTGCAGACCCCGATAGTTATCGGGATAAACAAGGGTTGCTAAGGCTTCAAAGGGTCTACTCCCTCCACCTTTCTTGATAACTATTCAATATGTGTTTGAACTTATACTGCAAATATAACGTCAGAATTTTTTAAAATCCTAATGAATCGGGGAAATTATGCAATTTGAAGCATATGTTTTCTAATTGGCACAATACATTTCACAAATCCAATCCTCATTTAAACCGACACCAATTTCACTAATTTACACGAATGTCGATTTTTTTATCGGTCGTGCATAAAATGCATATCCGATTTTATTCCAATACCGAAAACTCGATACTGGAATCTGTATATACCGTATGTTTTTGGGTTTTGAAATCCTCCTCATCGGCCTTAAAAATATTCGCTACATAGGTCTGTGGGTTTAAATCTATAAGGGGAAACCACGTACTTTGTACCTGCACCTGTAGCTTATGTCCTTTTTTTATGGTATGAAAAACATCTTGAAGTTTTATGGTAACATCAGTTTTTTCATTGGGCACAAATGGTTCCGGGTCGGAAAAACTATTCCTAAATCGCCCACGGAGTACTTCGCTCCGTACCATAAGATGGTAATTGCTCATTTTTAAATGGCCTTGCATTTCTTCATTGGTTTCGGTATTTGCCGGATGCACATCAATCACTTTAACGATCCAATCCGCTGCGGTACCAGTAGTCGCCACTTTTAATTTGGCCAGGATATCGCCCGCCAAGGTAAAATCCTCTTCCATTACACCGGTTTCAAAAACAAGAACATCTGCACGCCTTGCCGCAAAACGCTGGTCATCCGTCATATACTTTCTGGGGGTAAATACGGTTTTTATATCTTCTGAATAGGGTACCGGTTTTTTTACATCGCTAACAAACTCTATTCTCGCATTGCTTTTTAATTCGGTCGTCAATTCCTGATTTTCGGAAAGGAACATTTTATATTTTTCAACACCTTCCGGAGGCCAGGAATCGTATTGTTTCCATTCCTTTCTTCCGGAATCAAAAACATAGGCTTCTGGCAATCCACTGTTATGATCGCCTTTTCCCTTTAGAAAGTGATTAAAGAACTTTGTTTCGATATGCTCTTGAAAAAATTCGGATACGCCATCGCCAAAATAGTAATTGCCCACTACGGTTCGCCCATCCCTTTTGGACCACCGCCCATGATCCCATGGCCCAAAGACCATAGTGTTATAGTTACCGGCATTGTACTTTTCTATATTCTTATAGGTTTCCAAAGGGCCATACAGATCCTCGGCATCAAACCAACCGCCAACGACCATGGTGGCTACATGGGATTTTACATTTTTCAAGTGCTGTATCAATCCCCTGCTTTGCCATAGCTCATCGTAATTAGGATGCTCCTTTAACTCGTTCCAGAAATAATCATCGGTCATTCCGTCCACGGCCAATCTTGGGGCATCTTTGGTTTCATATTCAAAGAAGGTGTTCAGGTTCTTTAAGGGGCCGGCATCCAGAAAAAATTGATATTGGTCGGCGGTACGCAAATCGGGCAGATCGTACCAGGCAGTGTCAATGGGGCGATCATTATTGGGCCTGGGTGTACCGAAAAGAGAGATAACCCTAAAATAGCTCAACAAATATGCCCCGTTGTGATGAAAATCATCAAAAAAGAAATCACCGATACTGGCTTGCGGCGATGCCGCTTTTAATGCGGGATGGGCATCTACGGTAGCATAGGTAGAATAGAATCCGGGATATGATATGCCCCATATACCTACATTACCGTTATTGTTCTTCACATTGTTCACCAACCATTCTATAGTGTCATAAGTATCCGAACTTTCATCTATATCTTTCTCCGAAGTCTTGTTCGGAACATAGGCTCTCATATTTTCATAATGCCCCTCGCTCAACCATCTTCCACGCACATCTTGATAGACAATGATATTCCCTTCTTTCATCAAATGGATATTGGGCCCTATCTTTTCTTTAAATTCTCCCGCCCCATAAGGCCCGGAACTATAGGGTGTACGTTGCATCAATATCGGATATTTTTTTGAAGTATCTTTTGGGGAATAAATTACAGTATGCAGTTTTATCCCGTCTCGCATTGCTATGGTCACCTCTTGTTTGGTATAATTATCCGAAACATAGGTATTCGTAATTTTCTCCTCTTCCACAACTTTTGTGGTCTTTCCACAGGAAGTAGCGACCAAAACCATTGCGAAAC
This sequence comes from Maribacter spongiae, assembly GCF_047345125.1. Lineage (NCBI taxonomy): Bacteria > Pseudomonadati > Bacteroidota > Flavobacteriia > Flavobacteriales > Flavobacteriaceae > Maribacter > Maribacter spongiae. The sequence continues at coordinate 223,063 of NZ_JBLFEQ010000006.1, forward strand.
AAAAAATAAAAAATTGGAATATGAATTTTAACATGCCATAAAGTTTTAAAGCTTAAAACTACTAAAGTTCAATCAGGAACACGAATAAAAGTGGGAGAAGTCCGTGCTTTTTCAACGTATTCTTTGCGTGGATAGGTCTAGGGATAAATCCAGAACAATTAGGGCCACACCCTTAAAACCCACTAAAGGGAACGATCTTATGGTCCAAGTCAAAAAATCAAAGCCCAAAGGCTTCTTTTATCTCTTGAACCTTATCCAATTTTTCCCAAGTGAACAATTCCACTTCTTTCTCTATACGACCATTATAGGGCGATTCAAAAACTTTGGTCACTTTTTGCGAGACTTTGCCCATATGACCGTAGGCGGCGGTTTCCAAATAGATGGGATTCCGCAATTTTAACCGTTCTTCAATAGCAAATGGCCGCATATCGAACAATTCAGCTACTTTTTCGGCAATCTGACCATCATTCATATCAATATTTGCCGTACCATAGGTATCCACAAAAATGGAGGTGGGCTCCACCACTCCAATGGCATAACTTACCTGTACCAAAATTTCATCGGCAATACCTGCGGCAATTAAATTCTTGGCAGCATGCCGTGCGGCATAGGCAGCGCTACGGTCTACCTTACTGGGGTCTTTTCCACTAAAAGCACCACCCCCGTGGGCACCCTTACCACCATAGGTATCCACTATGATTTTTCGTCCTGTTAATCCCGTATCCCCATGAGGTCCGCCAATTACAAATTTTCCGGTAGGATTAATATGATAGGTAATCCGGTCATTGAACAATTCCTGAATGGTAACGGGCAATTGCGCTTTTACCCTGGGAATCAGGATGGCAATGATATCCGACTTGATCTTGCCCAACATTTTTTCGTCATCCGCATCAAAAGCATCATGCTGTGTTGAAACCACGATCGTATCTATCCGTTGCGGAATGTTATCATCCGAATATTCTATAGTAACCTGTGCCTTGGCATCCGGTCTTAAATAGTCTATTTCTTTGCCTTCACGACGTAAATCGGCCAAAACCTGAAGAATTCGATGTGAAATATCGAGTGCCAAAGGCATATAGTTCTCCGTTTCCTTGGTAGCATAACCGAACATCATTCCCTGATCACCTGCACCTTGTTGTTCTTTGGAACCCCTATCCACTCCCTGATTGATATCCTGCGATTGCTCATGGATCAATGAAATTACCCCACAGGAATCCCCGCTAAATTGATATTCCCCCTTGGTATAGCCAATTTTATTGATGACCTCCCGGGCAATTTGTTGAACATCCAAATAGGTATGGCTCTTAACCTCTCCCGCCAGTACTACTTGCCCTGTGGTCACCAATGTCTCACAGGCCACTTTGCTTTCCGGGTCAAAGGCCAAAAAATTATCCAATAATGCATCACTTATCTGATCGGCAACTTTATCGGGATGCCCTTCGCTAACAGATTCTGAAGTAAATAAATACGCCATGCTCTAACTTTAAATTTCCAAAAGATTTGACGGGTTTTCCAAAAGTAGCTTACGTATCCCTGAAAAGGGAATTCTTGATCCAAATCGGAGTAAACTGCTTTAGCATTTTTAAATCCTGAAACACGTTCAGGACAGGAGGTTGCAATCAGTCAAATCTTTCCTCATATTTTGAAGTGTCAAAAGTATGAAAATAGTTCCTCTTAAAAATAAAACATCCGTTTTTTTGTTATAAAAACAACTTAAAATAATATCCGTATTTCATCTACTATTTTTTTTCAAACCCACCATACTTTGTATCTTGTGCGGTACAACCTTTTATAAACACTAACCAAAAAAAACCAAGCATAATGCATATTGCCGTAGCGGGAAATATTGGGGCAGGGAAGACGACATTGACCAGGTTACTCTCCAAACACTACAAATGGGAAGCACATTTTGAGGATGTAGTGGACAATCCTTACCTAGACGATTTTTATACCCAAATGGAACGATGGAGCTTTAATCTTCAAATCTATTTCCTGAACAACCGGTACCGGCAAATTCTTAAAATAAGGGAAAGCGGCAAAAGTATCATCCAAGATCGAACAATTTATGAAGACGCCCATATTTTTGCACCCAACCTCCACGCCATGGGATTGATGACGAATAGGGATTTTCAAAATTATTCCAGTTTGTTCGAATTGATGGAGAGCTTGGTAGAGCCCCCGGACCTATTGATCTATTTGAGAAGTTCCATTCCCAATTTGGTAAAACAGATACATAAAAGGGGCAGGGAGTATGAAAATACCATTTCTATAGATTACCTAAGCCGGTTGAACGAACGTTACGAAGCCTGGGTACACGGCTACGAAAAAGGGAATCTTTTGGTAATCGATGTGGATCAATTGAATTTTGTTGACAATCCCGAAGATTTAGGGAGCGTCATCAATAAAATCGATGCAGAAATCCACGGCTTGTTTTAGGTAAGATTTATCAGTTTCAGTTTCCGGAACGGCCCAGCCCTATCAGGTTTTTAAGTCGTTTGTTTTGCATTGCCAACAACTTATACCCCATCAATTCCATAAGGATAAACTATTCTATTTCCTTTCATTTTAAATTGAATTGATATAAAAGGAAACCCTCTTTATACAAATACCTTCCCGTTCCCTCATTTAAACGGACACTTCCCTCATTTCCTATTTTTTAAGATTTATTCTGGCCGTATTTTTCAATTGAACTTAGACGATGTTTAACCCATCTCGCAGAACTGCGGGAACAAACCTTAAAAAAGATGGAACCAAAAAAGAATCCTAAAAAGGACCTCAACAGAAAAAGTGGACTTTTCTTTGTATTTGGACTGTTATTGGTCATGTTCCTGGCCTTTGTGGCTTTGGAATGGAAAACGTATGAACTGAAATACGTTTATGCCCCCTCAATGAACATACAGGAAAATGACATAGTGGAAGAGGTCGTTGAAAAATTCGAGATAGAAAAACCAAAGATCAAAGAGGTTTTACCCCCGGAAATTAAGATTGAGGAAGATGACGTTGAGATTATAGAAACGGAAATATTATCCACGGAATCCAATACCGACACCGAAATTATAGCAGTAGAGGATATTATAATAGATGATGTAGATGAAGAGGTAAAAGTAAATTGGGTGACCATAGAAGAAGTTCCCATTTTTCCAGGTTGTGAAAATGCAAAGGACAAAAGAGCGTGTTTTCAAAAAATGATGGTAAAACATATCAAGAAAAATTTCAAATATCCCCTTCCCGCTCAAGAAATGGGATTAGAAGGCAGGGTGGATTTACAATTCATTATAGAAAAAGACGGGGAAATCGGAACTATAAACAAACGGGGACCACACGACATTCTGGTCAAAGAGGCGGTTCGGATTATTTCCAAACTCCCAAAAATGACACCGGGAAAACAGCGGGACAAATCCGTGAAAGTATCTTTTGCACAACCTATCACATTTAAATTGCAATAAAAATCCGGGCATAAAAAACGGGGCTTTTGGAATTCCAAAGGCCCCGTTTTAGTTTTATCTCCAATAAAGACTAATTTCTATCGCTACTTTTTAAGGCAATCTCATCAGCTTTCACAGCAACCGCTTTATTTTCGGCAACTTTCAATCGTGATGCGGTTTCAACCTTGGTTCCGGTAACGTTTTTTTCTTCGGATATTTCCTCTTTATCTACCACCGCAGTATAATCTACGGTAGCTTCCGTCATATCATTATGTTCTACGTTCATCATAATGGTTTTGGAAGCTTCTTCGGTAACGTTGGCCACACCTGTATCACCGTTCAAAGCAATACTTGGTGCAATTACCAAGGCTACAACGGACATCAACTTCAGCAAGATATTCAAAGAAGGCCCTGAGGTATCCTTAAATGGATCACCAACGGTATCTCCAACAACGGCCGCTTTATGGGCATCCGTACCTTTCTTCCCTTGTTCTTCTATCATTTTCTTCGCATTGTCCCAGGCACCACCGGCGTTGGACTGGAAAATAGCCATCAACACACCACAGGTGGTAACACCTGCCAATAGCCCTCCAAGCATTTCCGCTCCGCCAAGAAAACCAACGGCAACCGGAACGGCAATGGCCAATAATCCGGGCAATACCATTTCTTTAATGGAAGCCTGTGTGGAAATCGCCACACATTTATCATACTCGGCAACACCATCGGCAGCATCAAAAACCTTTCTTTGTTCGGCAGTTGCTTTGGACATATCCGAATTTACCTCCCGCATTACTTCCAGGGCAGCTTTCAACTGGGGAATATCACGGAACTGACGGCGTACTTCTTCTATCATGGCCATTGCAGCACGACCAACCGCATTCATGGACAGGGCGGAAAATACAAAAGGAAGCATACCTCCTACCAAAAGCCCGGCCATAACGGTAGGCTTGGAAACATCGATCGCAGTAACCCCGGCCGTTTGCATAAAAGCCGCAAACAAGGCCAATGCCGTTAATGCTGCAGAAGCAATGGCAAAACCTTTACCAATGGCAGCCGTAGTATTCCCAACAGCATCCAATTTATCGGTACGTTCACGTACTTCACTGGGCAATTCCGCCATTTCGGCAATTCCGCCGGCGTTATCGGAAATAGGCCCATATGCATCAACCGCTAATTGAATTCCCGTATTTGCCAACATTCCTACCGCAGCAATCGCAATACCATATAATCCCGCAAAATGGTGCGAAACCAAAATTGCGGCAGCGATCAATATAATCGGGAACATGGTCGACATCATTCCAACACCCAAACCGGCAATTATGTTCGTGGCCGCTCCGGTCTCGGACTGGCGTACAATCGAATTCACGGGCTTGGTACCCGTACCTGTATAATATTCCGTTACCTTACCCACGGCCAGCCCTGCGACCAAACCAGCTATTACCGCAAAGAAAACACCCATACTGGAGTATTCCGACCCCCCAAAAGTCCAGGTCTCCGGTAACATCTGCTGAATAATAAAATAGGACGCCACCAACATTAAACCGGCTGATCCAAATTCACCAATATTCAAGGCAGATTGCGGATTACCACCATCTTTTACCCTTACAAAGAATGTACCTATTATGGACATAATGATTCCTATAGCGGCCAATACCAAAGGAAGATAAACGGCACCTAAACCATCGAACGCACCTGCAAAGGCCGGAATTTGAGTAAATGCGGCACCCAATACCATAGTACCGATGATAGAACCTACATAAGATTCAAAAAGGTCGGCCCCCATTCCTGCAACATCACCTACATTGTCGCCTACGTTATCCGCAATGGTAGCGGGGTTCAAAGGGTGGTCTTCCGGTATACCAGCCTCCACCTTTCCTACCAAATCCGCACCAACATCGGCAGCCTTGGTATAGATACCACCGCCAACACGTGCAAAAAGAGCAATGGACGAAGCTCCCAATGAAAATCCAGAAAGTACGTTCAATACTTCATTGATTTCCCAACCTTGTCCGCTATAGAACGCGAAAAGGGCACTAAGTCCCAAAACACCCAATCCTACAACACCTAGTCCCATTACGGCACCTCCTGCAAAAGCCACTTCAAGTGCTTTTCCTAAAGAATTCCTTGCAGCATTGGTCGTCCTTACATTTGCCTTGGTCGCTACCTTCATCCCTATGAAACCAGCCAAAGCGGAACAAATTGCCCCGACAATGAACGATACCGCCACCATTCCGTTAGATCCGGCTTCGGTGCTTCCTTTAAAAAATAATAAAATTGCCACGGCGATTACAAAAACCGAAAGGATCTTGTATTCCGCTTTTAAAAATGACATTGCCCCATCGGCAATATTTTTGGCAATTCTAGACATTTTAGCATCACCTTCATCTTGTTTTGACACCCAGGCATTTTTTACAAATACAAAAATGAGCGCCAGTACCCCAAATGCCGGTAAAAATTTCACGATTAAATCCATTGGTTTGATTCTTTATAGTTTTTTTTAACGGCAGCTAATGTAATAAAATAGAACAGAATAAAAAAAACCACCCTGAGAGAATACCCAGTGTGGTTTTAAACTATAAATATCAGTTCTTTAAATTGTGAAGGTACGTTTCTTTTTATGTTCACTTTCCTCGTATCTTTTTACGCATTGGTGATAGATGTCTATTGCCTCTGGAGCATTGCCCCAACCGCCGGTATCTACTTTTTTCTTTTCCAAATCCTTATAAACCTGAAAAAAATGCTCTATTTCCTTAAGTCGGTGCGGATTTAAATCGCTTATATCGTTTCTCATGCTCCATACGGGATCCGAAACGGGTACACAGATAATTTTCTCATCGGGGCCCTTTTCATCGGTCATATGAAATACGCCAATGGGCTTTACCTCCATAACTACCATAGGGTATGTTGGTTCCGTTCCCAAAACCAAAACGTCCAACGGATCCTTGTCCAACGCTAAGGTTTCCGGCACAAAGCCATAATCTCCCGGATACATCATAGATGAAAACAACGTTCGATCAAAGCGTATCTTATGCAGGGTAAAATCGTATTCATATTTATTCCTACTACCTTTTGGAATTTCTATCAACACATCAAATGTCACTTCTTGCTTATCAGGCATATATTCAATTTTAGATTGGCAAATTTACGTAGAGAAACGTTAAAGTATTTTGGAAATTGCATGAATTATTCGAATTAAAAACTAAATCCAAAAGTTCCGGTGACACCAAAGGGTCTGGCATTCGGATTATCCAGATAATTCCCCCTAAAATTAAAATCGATACGGAAGATTTTAAAGATATTGCCTATACCAAAAGAATATTCATAATATATATTATCGGACGGTGCCTGAAGCGGAGTAATTATGGATGCAGGGGCATTCAAGGCAATATTGGAATCCGAAAGATTCCCCCATACACCTCTTAACCCAACTATCTCCCTAAGGTTTAATTTACGTAACCAGGGGATTCGAGAGAATAACCTACCGTTAAAATTATGCTGCAAATGCAATGACAAATAGGTATCCGTTACAAATTCATAAAAATCGAGATTGTGGAATGTGCCATAATTGGAGAAAACCGTTTGATTCCCCGGTACTACACTTAAAAGCCCCAAGGGTACATCACCAAAGGTCTTACCTACCTCCAAGGTACTGAACAACCTGCCAAATCCACCGATCTGCCATGGTTGGCTGTAGGAAAACTGTAACTTGTCATAACTAAAATCGCTATCTAAAAAACCTTCTATACCTTTAGTGTAACTCACCAGCAAGGTGCTGTAATTATCATTGACGTTGACCCGCTCAACACCATTACCAATGGTCTTTTTACCGGGGGTATAAATTAAAAGCCCGTTGACATCGAATTGTCGTATTTCCGAAGCTATTCCCGTAGGGGATTCGGGGGAAACATAATCCAAGCTAAAATCCTGTGGCAATGCGGAACTCAGGGTACGAAAAGTACTTCCCAAACCAATTCTAAAATTGGTCAAAGGCTCTATTTCAATGTTCAGCGCACTCAGATTAATATTCGTCAGCCTATTGTTAGCACCCACTGTAACCAAAGATGACGAGGCAACGCTTCTCCCTAACACATCATTGGTAGCGGTAAGGCTTCCGCCCAATTGCTCTATATCCCTCCTATTCCCTCCTGAAAGGATCAAACGACTATTTTTATCCAGTAAAAATTTACCCGAAATACCGTATTTAAATTTACTGTCCTTAAAACCATAGGCAGTATACCCCTCTATACGCCACGGATCATTTTGACCAAAATAAGTTCTGGCACCCAAACGTACCCGTGGCCCTTCCGCATTATTAAAACCGACCACGCTATAGATAGAACCAAGATCTAAATTCCATTTGTCTATTTCTACATAACCGGAGGCCAAAATGCTTACCAAATTGTAATAGGTCTTGAACTTAGGGACGGTCTTTAAGGTATCTAAAAGCTTATAGATACCGGTCTCGTCCTTATTTAAGGACTCCAGACGATTTTCTGCCCAAAAAGCATCATCTTTTATGGTATACTGTAGATCGTAGGGGTTTTTATCCGCTTTGTAAAAATCCTTTGGTTTTTCCTTATCAAAAGTATACCTATCATACACCGTTGTTCTTTTTCCGTAAATCCCCTTGGATTTTTCTTTTTTTCGAAAACTGAAATCACTCAACAAATAATCCCGCTTTAGTAGAAAAACGGAATCGTTCATCACCTGAAAATCCTGTTCTATATACAGCTCTTTCACCCAATTGAGATTGGCGCTCTTAGTAACTTCCAAATTAATGTTCTTTATGGCATACGTAGAATCGTTCACCCAAAAATCACCTTTAAACGTAAGTTCGTTTTTACGTCTTGGATAGTACACAATGTTATAACACCATTTATTATCTATGAAAGCACTATCGCGCAGAGCGTAGTTATAAGTATCTATTCCCGTCTTTGATAAAGGACTGGTAAAACTTTTATCAAAGAACTTCAGGTAATTTTCATAAATGTCATAATCCTGATAGAGATCGGAAACGAATGCCAAAATAGCCTGATTGTTATCAAAGCCAGAGTTTTTCACGCCTAAAACCTCTTCCTTCTCTTCCTTTAACAAGTTATCTCCGTTCACTTTGGAAAAAGTTTCATTTAAAAAAATAGGGAGATAGGTCTTACCGGTAATCCGGGAGGTATCCAGATCTTGAAAAACGAACTCCAACCCCTTAAAGATTTTCCGTTTCATTAAGGCACTATCTATCGTATTGAGGTCAAACTCTATTTTTTCGTATTTATCAAAAGCATATTGTTTAAACTTTCGTACACCGTTCTCTCGTTTTTTTGCCCATATTTTTCTAAGGATATCCACTGCAGGGTTGTTCTTTTTGGATTGCTTTCCAGAAATCAACACCACTTCATTAAGCTGTTCCGTGGCTTCTTGAAGTGTAATTTGCATTCCATACGTAACCTTTGAACTAAGGTTTATGGACTTATTTTCATATCCAATAAAGGAAACCAACAACGTTTTATACGTGCTTTCAGACTCCAGATAAAATCTACCATTATCATCGGTAATTGTCCCCTCCGTAGAGTTTTCAAACAATATATTGGCAAAAGCCACGGGTTCACCGGACCGATCTACCACAATGCCATCCACTTTGGTCTGTGCATTTAAAAAACATATCGAAAAAAGAAAAAAGAAAAAAAAGATTCGTTTCATGAATGACGATGTATTCTCAGGAAGTCCTATCACAAATAATGTACCAATAAAAAAGCTCCCCCCACCTTGGTCGAAGAAGCTAAGATACTTTTACAAAAGGATACTTTTATTTATATAACACTTTTTTAACGGCTTTGATCACATCATTATAGTTTGGCAACCACTCCTGCAACAGTACCGGAGAATAAGGAGCCGGGGTATCGGCCGTATTTATTTTTACAATAGGTGCGTCCAAATAATCAAAAGCGTGTCTTTGAATATGATAGGTGATTTCTGTAGCTACATTTCCAAAAGGCCAAGCCTCCTCCAAAACGACCAATCTATTGGTCTTTTTTACCGATGTAAGAATGGCTTCATAATCCATTGGCTTAACCGTGCGTAAATCTATAATCTCACAACTAATACCTTCCTTCTGCAACTCATCGGCGGCCTTATCCGCTTCTTTTATAATTTTTCCAAAAGAAACCAGGGTCACATCTTTTCCTTCCCTACGGATATCGGCCACACCCAACGGAATGGTATATTCCCCTTCCGGAACTTCACCTTTATCCCCGTACATCTGTTCGGATTCCATAAAAATTACCGGATCATCATCACGAATGGCGGATTTTAAAAGCCCCTTGGCATCGGCCGGATTGGATGGCACCACAACCTTGAGTCCCGGACAGTTGGCATACCAACTCTCAAAGGCCTGGGAGTGCGTTGCCGCCAATTGACCCGCAGATGCGGTTGGCCCCCTAAAAACTATAGGACACGGAAATTGCCCTCCGGACATTTGCCTAATCTTTGCCGCATTATTGATAATCTGGTCTATACCGACCAAAGCAAAGTTAAAGGTCATGAATTCGATGATCGGCCTATTTCCCGTCATGGTAGAACCCACTCCTATTCCCGCAAAACCAAGTTCGGAAATAGGAGTATCTATAACCCGTTTTGCACCAAATTCATCCAACATTCCCTTAGAGGCCTTATACGCTCCATTGTATTCCGCTACTTCTTCCCCCATCAGGTAAATGGATTCGTCCCTGCGCATTTCTTCGGACATTGCTTCCGCTATTGCCTCTCTAAATTGTATCGTTTTCATCTGAATGATAAATTAGTCTTTGTTCTTGCCGTGAAAGCAAGCAAAAATAGGAAATTATATGTCAAAAAATCCAATGGGAGAATCAAAAAAAGTTATAAATTTATTATGCATGCATAATAAATTTATAAATAATATAGCTATCTTCGTAGCCAGTATTTAAAAGGCGATGAATAAATGAAAATATTAGTTTGTATAAGCAGTGTCCCAGATACCACTTCCAAAATAAATTTTACGGAGGACAACACAAAATTTGATACCAATGGCGTACAATTCGTAATTAATCCGAATGACGAATTTGGTTTGACCAGGGCCATGTGGTTCAAGGAAAAACAGGGGGCAACAGTGCATGTGGCCACGGTGGGAGGCCCTGCCGTTGAACCCACCATGAGAAAGGCGTTGGCCATTGGTGCGGATGAGGGCATTAGGGTAAATGCCGAACCAGTGGATGGTTTTTTTGTGGCGACACAATTAGCGGACGTTGTAAAAAATGGAAGTTATGACCTGGTTATTGGCGGTCGTGAATCCATAGATTATAATGGCAGTATGGTACCCGGTATAATGGCATCCCTGTTGGATATGAATTTTGTAAATACTTGTATAAATCTGGAGGTCGAAGGCACCAATGTCAAAGCTGTTCGGGAGATCGACGGCGGAAAAGAGACCTTGAACACTTCCCTGCCCCTGGTTATTGGGGGACAAAAGGGACTGGTTGAAGAAAGTGACCTGCGAATCCCGAATATGCGAGGTATCATGATGGCCCGCCAAAAGAAACTGAACGTTATAGAACCTATTGAGGCTACAAAGGCTACCGAAGATGTAAAGTTTGAAAAGCCCGCACCAAAAGGAGCTGTAAAATTGGCCGATAATGTAACCGAATTGATCGATCTTTTACATAACGAAGCCAAGGTCATCTAATTATCAAAATAAAAGCAGCAGATTCAAGAAAACCATTTTTGCCCTCAGATGGTTATGGGGATTAATTTGAAATTAAAAATATTATGTCAGTATTAGTATATACAGAGTCCGAAAACGGAAAATTTAAAAAAAATGCTTTTGAGGTTGCCTCTTATGCGACCGAAGTTGCCCGACAAATGGAAACTTCCGTTACGGCTATATCCATTAATTCCAGTGAAAATGAGGAACTTGGAAATTACGGTATTTCAAAAGTTTTGAATATACAAAACGATGCCCTTAACGTTTTTAATGCCAGCGGATATGCCAAGGCCGTAGCCAAGGCCGTGGAACACGAAAGTGCCACTCTCATAATTGTAAGTTCCAGTGCGGACACCAAATACATGGCACCACTTTTAGCGGCTTCCTTAAAAGCGGGATACGTTCCCAACGTTGTCGCCACTCCCGAGAGCATAACCCCATTTACGGTAAAACGCACCGCATTCAGCAATAAAGGTTTTGCCTATACCCAAATAGCTACGGATATTAAGGTAATAGGGGTTTCCAACAATGCCTTTGGCATCGTTGAAAATAAAACCGAAGTCGCAATTGAAGATTTTGATGTATCTCTGGAGGATGCAATTTTCAATACTAAATCCGCGGATATCGATAAAGTAACGGGGAAAGCCACCATTGCGGATGCCGATATCGTCGTTTCCGCCGGACGCGGGCTTAAAGGTCCTGAAAATTGGGACATGATAGAAGAGCTTGCAGGTGTACTTGGCGCGGCCACTGCCTGTTCCAAACCAGTTTCCGATCTGGGTTGGAGACCACACGGAGAGCATGTAGGCCAAACCGGAAAACCGGTGGCCAGCAATTTATATATTGCCATAGGTATTTCAGGAGCCATTCAACATTTGGCCGGTGTAAGTGCCTCCAAAACCAAGGTAGTGATCAATACCGATCCAGAAGCGCCTTTCTTTAAGGCAGCCGATTATGGTATTGTGGGAGATGCTTTTGAAGTAGTACCCCAACTGATCGAAAAATTAAAGGAATTTAAAGCCCAGAACAGCTAATTTTTGTTAATTTGTGCCCGAAAGGGCTGTTCAAATAGTTGGCGTCCCAATGGTTTGAACAGCCCTTTCTATTTTATATGACCCACATGAGTTTAGTACGATTAAAAATAAAGGGGATTTCCTATAGCCAAACACAAAACGGTGCTTATGCCCTTATTTTGAATGAAGTAGAAGGAGATCGAAAACTACCTATCGTCATTGGTGCTTTTGAAGCGCAGTCCATTGCTATTGCATTGGAGAAAGAAATAAAGCCCCCAAGGCCATTGACCCATGATCTTTTCAAGAATTTTTCGGATCGTTTTGATATCATCATCAAACAAGTGATTATCCATAAATTGGTCGATGGTGTGTTTTATTCAAGTATTATTTGCGAACGGGACGGTATTGAAGAAATTGTAGATGCCCGGACCAGTGACGCCATAGCCCTGGCCCTTCGTTTTAATGCCCCCATCTTTACCTATAAGACTATTCTGGACAAAGCCGGTATTTTCCTGAAATTTTCATCCAAGGACAAAGAAAAAAAGGATGGCGAAGGCAGTATTATGGTAGATGAAATTCTTCAGGAGGGAGAAACGGTAGAGATAGAATCCGGGGCTTCGGACGGTTACACGGAACTAACCGTTGAAGAGTTGGAGCTAGAACTCAAGAAGGCCGTAAATAACGAAGACTATGAAAAAGCGGCCAAACTAAGGGATGAAATATCCAAAAGAAACTGATGGATCAACCCCTCCAATATGAATAAAAAAATAGCGCTCTCATTGATTATTGCGCTTATTGCCATAAGCGTGTCTTCCCAGGGCACTATTACCTCACAAACCATTGAAAATATTATTGACACTACTATTGTCAACGATATTTCCCAGTCCGAAGTTCCAAAGATCATCCCCAACGAAGGGTTTTCCCTCAACAGCCTTTGGAGAGGTGCCCTTGGCATGCTCGTATTACTCTTATTAGCCTACTTGTTCAGTGCCAATAGAAAAGCGATCAATTGGAAAACTGTCGGTATAGGTATCGGAATTCAGTTGATCTTGGCTATTGGAATCCTTAAGGTCAAGGCCGTAAAGTGGTTTTTTGATATTTTGGGCAAATTCTTTAATGAAATATTAAATTTTACACTATCGGGCAGTAAATTCATATTTGGCAATCTCCTAAATTTAGATGACCCCAGCATCGGTTATGTTTTTGCTTTTCAAATTTTACCGACAATAATATTCTTCTCGGCGCTCACTTCCGTTCTCTACTATTTTGGCATTATTCAAAAAGTAGTAAAGGCCCTGGCCTGGTTATTGACCAAAGCTTTTGGTATTTCGGGGGCGGAAAGCCTTTCCGTTGCCGGGAACATATTTTTAGGGCAAACCGAGGCACCTTTGCTTATAAAGGCTTATCTGGAAAAAATGAACAAATCCGAAATCCTTTTGGTCATGATCGGAGGTATGGCCACGGTAGCCGGTGGCGTACTTGCGGCCTACATAGGATTTCTTGGGGGAAACGACCCGGTTCTCAGATTGGAATTTGCCCGGCACCTAATAGCCGCATCGGTCATGGCCGCACCCGGAGCGGTGGTAATATCCAAAATTTTATACCCGCAAACCGAGGCCATAAACAGTAAGGTCAAAATTTCCAATGCAAAAATAGGGAGCAATGTTTTGGACGCTATTTCCAATGGCACATCAGAAGGTTTAAAATTGGCCATAAACGTAGGTGCCATGCTCTTGATTTTTATAGCTTTCATAGCGATGATCAACGGAGGTCTGGAATTAATAGGGGAAATAGGGTCCGTTAATTCATGGATCGCAGGCAATTCCGTATATGAAAAACTATCGCTAGAGAGCATTTTAGGGACCATTTTTGCCCCATTAATGTGGTTAATAGGTGTTAATGACAATGATGTGATGCTTATGGGACAACTCTTGGGCATTAAACTGGCCGCTAGTGAATTCATAGGTTATTCCCAATTGGCGGAGCTTAAAAACATGGCCAGTTCCACGCACTTTACCTACAACAAATCGGTAATTATGGCTACGTATATGCTCTGCGGATTTGCCAATTTTGCTTCCATCGGTATTCAAATTGGAGGAATAGGTTCATTGGCCCCGGGGCAACGGAAAACACTTTCGGAATTCGGAATGAAGGCGGTTCTGGGCGGTTCATTGGCCTCTTTACTTTCAGCCACCATGGCGGGAATGATTTTAGGATAAGGGTGAAGGTCTAAAAAATAATCATGAGAAATTTTAGGGAACTTGAAGTCTGGACAGATGCCCGAGCCTTAGTAAAAGAAATCTATGCTCCCACATCTTCGCTGCCGCCTCAGAAAAATTTGGCCCTGTATCGCAAATAAATAGATGTGCTATATCCATTCCGGCGAATATTACAGAGGGTTGTGCATAATATTCCCAAAAAGACTTTGTCCGTTTGCTTCAAATTAGTTTTGGCTCCAGTTATGAATTGGAAACTCATATTATTCTTTGTGAAGATTTAGATTTTATCAGTATAACTTCTGCATAAACAACCATTAAATAGATTCAAAACCTTCAAAAACGAATCTCATCGTTAATAAAATATAATAAATCATAGGTTACAATCCTTTACCCTTAACGCTTTACCTTTTAACTTTATCCACCATGAAACAATACCACGATTTACTAAAACATGTTCTGGAAAACGGAAATCAAAAAGGAGACCGTACGGGTACGGGTACCAAGAGTGTATTTGGTTATCAAATGCGGTTTGATCTTTCCAAGGGCTTCCCGATGGTCACTACAAAAAAACTGCATTTAAAATCGATCATATATGAATTGCTATGGTTTCTAAAGGGCGATACGAATATTGGCTATCTACAGGAGAAAGGGGTACGTATTTGGAACGAATGGGCAGATGAGCAGGGAAATCTTGGCCCCGTTTACGGACACCAATGGCGGAACTGGAACAATGATGAAATTGATCAAATCAAAGAAATTGTGCATTCGTTAAAAAACAACCCCAACAGTAGGCGTATGTTGGTTTCCGCATGGAACCCCAGTGTTCTGCCCGACACCTCCAAGTCTTTTTCGGAAAATGTTGCCAATGGGAAGGCTGCCCTACCCCCCTGCCATGCATTTTTTCAGTTTTATGTAAGTCCACCGGCACCAGAAGGAAACAAAAATGCACGCCCCAGGTTATCATTACAGTTATACCAAAGAAGTGCGGATATATTTTTAGGGGTTCCGTTCAATATAGCTTCCTATGCATTATTTACCATGATGATGGCCCAAGTCTGCGGCTATGAAGCGGGGGACTTCATCCATACTTTTGGAGACGCACATATTTATAACAACCATATGGAACAGGTTGAGCTTCAATTGAGCAGAGAATTTAGGCCATTGCCCAAAATGATACTGAACCCGGAAGTGAAAGACATTCTTGATTTTAAATTCGAGGACTTTACATTGGTGGATTACGATCCACATCCACATATTAAAGGGGTGGTTGCGGTTTAATGCAATTTATTTCCGTATAGTATCAAAGGCCCTATCGGTTATTTCTTTATCTTACGATAAAATTGTTAGTAATGTTGCTTACCGATTCCCTATTGGATTTCTTTCTGGAAACCCGGGCTTATACCGAAACCCTTTGCAAACCTTTGGAAATTGAAGATTATGTGGTGCAGCCCATAGTGGATGTCTCCCCACCCAAATGGCACTTGGGGCATACCACATGGTTTTTTGAGGAATTTATCCTAAAGGTTTACGTCCCGGATTATAAAATTTTTGACGGAGATTTTTCCTATGTATTCAATAGCTATTATGAAACCATCGGGAAGCGAGTAGTACGTTCCGATCGTGGAAATCTCTCCAGACCGTCCGTTGAGAAAGTGTACGCTTATCGCAACTATGTTACGGATGCCATGAAAGCTCTATTCTCCATAGATCAGAACAAATCCTTATATGATTTACTTGAAATTGGAATCCACCATGAAAAACAACACCAAGAACTATTGCTAACGGATATCAAGTACATTTTGGGGAACAATCCCCTATTGCCCAAATATTCAGATGCATTTAAAGAACATCCATCGGAACAATACCAACAGGAATGGATAGCTGTAGATGAAGGCGTTTATGAAATAGGGCATCGTTCCAATGAGTTTTGTTATGACAATGAATTGGGAAGGCATAAAGTATATTTACATGCTTATGAAATATCCAACAAATTGGTGACCAATGCGGAGTTCGTCAACTTTATTGAAGCCGGCGGCTATGAAAAGTTCGACCTATGGCATGCCGAAGCATGGGACTGGGTAAATAATAATCAGATTAAAGCCCCTTTATATTGGCATAAAATTGATGACGATTGGCATCATTACACCATGAACGGTCTTCAAAAATTAGATACGGTCATGCCGGTCACCCATATTTCTTATTTTGAGGCCTTTGCCTTTGCCCAATGGAGCGGTTTCAGATTGCCCACAGAATTCGAATGGGAAACCGCACAGACCTATTTCCCCTGGGGAAAGCGATGGGAATGGACGGAGAGTGCCTATTTGCCCTATCCCAACTATCAAAAAGCAGATGGGGCATTAGGAGAATACAACGGCAAGTTCATGGTAAACCAAAAAGTACTCCGTGGAGGTTCCGTGGCCACTCCCAATAAACATACACGCCATACATACCGTAATTTTTTTCAACCCAATCTTAGATGGCAATATACCGGATTAAGGTTGGCCAGATAATCCCGACAAACCGCACATGCATAAAACCCTTTCTCCACCACTGACATCCGAATTTGAAAAAGATGTTCATAAAGGCTTGACCGACTTTCCCAAACACTTATCCTCGAAATACTTTTACGATAAAAAAGGGGATCGGCTCTTTCAGGACATCATGGCCATGCCGGAATATTATCTGACCAATTGCGAGTATGATATTCTGGAAACGTACCAACATGAAATCTGCCAACTGTTCTCAAAGGGGCCCAATACTTTTAATTTAATAGAATTGGGAGCCGGAGATGGTAAAAAGACCAAAATTCTGCTTCGGCATTTATCGGAAAATAAGATCGATTTTAAATACCTGCCCATTGATATAAGTCAAAACGCCTTAGATCAATTAAATGTCTCCATTCAAAAAGAACTGCCCCAAGTGACGACAGAAACATTGCAGGGCACGTATTTTGAAGTATTGGAATCCATTGCAAAACTCAATGGCACCAGAAAGGTAATCCTATTTTTAGGATCCAATATCGGAAACCTTTTGCACCACCAAGCCATAGATTTTTTAAATCGCATCCAGGAACTCATGACGGATGACGATTTGCTTTTTATGGGTTTTGATCAAAAGAAAGATCCACAGACCATATTAGATGCCTATAATGATGCCCAGGGAATAACCGCTGCATTCAATAAAAATCTACTTTCCCGCATCAATAGTGAATTGGATGCGGATTTTAATATTGAGGACTTCCTACATTGGGAAGTATATGATCCGGAAACCGGAACCGCCAAAAGTTATTTGGTCTCTAAAAGAGAGCAATCCGTTAGGATCAATAAAATAGACCTAAACGTGCATTTTAAGCAATGGGAAACCATACACACTGAAATTTCCCAGAAATATGACGACCAAATAGTGGCAAGGCTGGCGAAAAAGGCCCATTTAAAAATAGTAACCGAGTTTAGCGATACGGATAATCGCTATAAAAACTATGTATTCAAAAAAAGTAGCACGTAACCCAAAACCATATCAGAAATATGAAAGCTATCTGGAACAATACCATAATTGCCGAAAGTGATGATACGCTAATAGTAGAAAACAATCATTATTTTCCACCCGAAAGTATTAAAAAAGAATACTTTAAAGAAAGCTCAAGCCATACCGTCTGTCCGTGGAAAGGGCAGGCTTCATATTACAGTTTGGAGGTAAATGGAGCGGAAAACAAGGATGCCGCCTGGTATTACCCC
The DNA here is from genome assembly GCF_047345125.1 of Maribacter spongiae. Lineage (NCBI taxonomy): Bacteria > Pseudomonadati > Bacteroidota > Flavobacteriia > Flavobacteriales > Flavobacteriaceae > Maribacter > Maribacter spongiae. The sequence continues at coordinate 241,165 of NZ_JBLFEQ010000006.1, forward strand.
GAGGTAAGTGAGCTTGCGAAAGGGATCAAAGGCCGGGTCGCCTTTTGGAAAGGTGTAGAAATTACAGAGTAATTACTGTGCCTAAAAACAAGAAAGGGGAAATCATTCATTAGATTTCCCCATTATCCATTTCCTTATTGAACTTACTATAATTCTAGAACGGCGTTCTCGGAACCTGCATAATCATTCCATTGATAACGATCAGCTTCCGATTCGTTGATATAAACACCATCTACCAAGTATCTAAATTCATAAGAATTCTCTTTTGGAAGATTAAAAGTGCCTTTAAAAGTGCCGTTTTTCAACTTTTTTAAAGTGCTCTCTTCAGAACTCCAATTATTAAAATCTCCTACAACGGCCACTTTTTCAGCTTCTTCGGCCGGGACCGTAAAAGTAACCTTGCATATAGGCTTGGTTTTTAAATATTGTTTTGCAATTGCCATGATTTTCTTTTTAAATGTTAAAATTTAGAGCAAAGCAATACATTAAAAAGCTCATTTCCAATGACTCATATCATTTTTATCAATTTGATAAAAATTTAATAACAATTAATAACAACTGTAAATTTCGCCCTATCAAAAATCTAAAGTATTCAATCGTTACAACGCTGTTTTTAAGATTCTTACTATTTCGTTTAAATCACTTTCTTCATTATAAAAATGAAAACCAAGCCTTATCCCCTCACCCCTTTGGGCACAGTGTACATTATTATTCCGTAAGAGTTGGAATATTCGATCATTCCCTTTGATATTAAATATGGTACTATGTCCTTTTCTTCGCATTATGGTCTCTTTTAAAAGTCCCATTTCTGAAAAAGTTTCTTTCGCCAATTGCGAAATTTTTAAACTGTGGTCGGAAATACGCTCTACGCCTATACTTTTCATATATTCCAAGGAGAATTTTAAACTTCCAAAATTTAGACAGGATAGATGTCCGGGTTCAAATTTCTTGGCGAACCTTATATCATTTTTTTGATCAAAGTTCCCATCTGCAGCGTTAAAACCAATCGAGTTCAAAGAAAAAGTATCTTTTGCCTGATCGGAGAATAGCATAAAGCCATTACCATAACCGGCCAACAACCATTTATAGCCACTTGCTCCCAAAACATCTATTCCAGAGGTTTCAAAGTCAAATGTTCGTGTTCCACAGAATTGTGTGCCATCCGCGATAATGATTAAATCGGGGTGTTCTTTTTTCAAATTTTTCAAAAAACCCAAATCGACCATAAATCCATCGACCCACTGTACTAGGCTCAATGCAAGTACGTTTATATGATCTTTGGCAATAATTTCCTTTAAACGTTCTTCCAAATTGTTGGCCGCCTTTGTGTAAGAAATCTTAAAATCCCTATTTTCAAACGACCAGTTCACGGATGGATAATCATTCTCCAAAAGCAATACTTTCTTCTTTTTATCCATTCCTCCTAACAAGACATTCAGTCCTGTAGAAAAATTATTGATAAGGGAAACGTTTTGCCATTTACATTTGAAAAAATCGCCGACCGTTGAACGGGTATCCGATATCAATTTTAGTGATCTTTCACGCATATCACTGGCATGCACTAAAAAATCCAGATCATGCCCCTGTCTCCAATTCATCAATGAATCATATAACGGTCCATAAGTTGCCGTATCAACATAAATACCTTTTCTTAAAACGGGGAACTCTTTCCTTATCTTTTCCATAGATCAAAGGTGCTATTGAATTGGTTTATCTTTGTACTAAAGATAGCTATATCCATTCACCCATATATTTATTAATGGATGCAGCGGAATCCAAAATACGTGTAATAATTTAAGGTGAAAAATTTGGACAAAAAAAACTACAAAGGCTCAATAACCATAATAGCCGCAGCTTCCGAAAACGATGCGCTTGGAAAGGACAATGATTTAGTATGGCATCTCCCCGATGATTTTATGCGATTTAAAAAGATAACCATGGGACATAAAATCATCATGGGCCGTAAAACTTTTGAGAGCCTTCCAAAACCGTTGCCCGATCGCACCCATATTATTATTACAAGAAGTAAAAAATATGTGGTCGAATTTGATGACTGTATTGTAGTGCACTCCTTAAAAAAGGCTTTACAACTTGCAGAAGGTGAGGATGCGTTTATTATTGGCGGGGGCGAAATTTATAGACAAAGTGAAAAATTTGCGGATAAAATTGAATTAACACGAGTCCATGCCCACTTAGAAGCGGATACCTTTTTCCCAAAAATAAACAACGAAAACTGGCAATTGGTACAAGAAACGTTTCATCCAAAAGATGACCGACATCAATATGCCTTTACTTATTTGACCTATGTAAGGCCACAAATAGATTAGAAATCCAGATAACGGATTTGCTTCTTTCCCTTAAAATCTTTTAAAATGCCTTTCAATACTTTAGTATCCAGATTAGAATAAAATCCATGATTTCCTTTTATCCCATTTTCATTTAAGAGATCGTTTTTTTCTAAAATAGCTTTCGTTTGCCTTGCCACGGCTTCTCCCGAGTCTATAATGGTTATATTCCCGGGAATTATTTCTCGGATCAATGGAATCAAATAAGGATAATGTGTACACCCTAAAACCAAATAGTCTATTCCCCCATCCAACATAGGCTTCAGATATTCCTGTAAAAGCGCACGTGCCCCTTCATTTTCCAATGCTCCGTTTTCTATCAGTTCTACCAGTCCTTTTCCTTGTCTTTCAATAACTTCAATACCGTTTGCGTGCAATTGTGAAGTGCTATTAAAAAGACTACTGCTTAAAGTTCCCTTGGTTGCCAAAATGCCTACCTTTTTCGATTTGGTATGCAGGGCCGCGGGCTTAATGGCGGGCTCTATGCCGATAAAAAATATATTACAATAGGTTTTCCTTAAATGTTGTATCGCATTGGTGGTAGCCGTATTACAGGCAACCACGATCAATTTACATTTTTTTTCAAGAAGAAGTTCCGTGTTTTTAATACTGAGTCGAAGTATTTCCTCGGATGATTTTTCACCATAAGGAGCGTTCTTACTATCTGCCAGATAAATTGTATGTTCATAGGGCAAAAGGCCAACTATCTCTTTCCAAATAGAAGTCCCTCCAATTCCTGAATCAAAAATTCCGATTGGATGATCGTTCATAATCTTTTTATTCCAATACTTGAGAAATTGGTTTTCCCGTAGTTCCGCTAGGGAATGCGATTCCCAATAATGAAGCCACTGTTGGAGCAATATCTGGAATCTCGGTCCTTTCTACGGTGCTTCCCTTTCGTATTCCCTTACCATAAAAGAGTAAAGGGGCATGTGTATCGTAAATCTGGGGAGACCCATGGGTAGAACCCGTTTTGGGATATGTTATAAAACCCGGTTTAACTACCAATAGTACATCTCCAGAGCGCTTTTGGTTATATCCGTTCTGCAAAATATAAGGAATTCCCTTTGTATAGTTATTTTGCCACATTTGATATCCGGTATATACCCTGTCCACAAAATCATAACCCAAGAATTCTTCAGCAATGGTTTCCTGTACTTCTTTGAGCTCCAAATCCAGATTCTTTATAATCTTATGATCCAAGAACAATTGGGAATTGGAATAATTTTTTACAATATCTACCGTACCATAGGTATATTTTAAGAACTCGGAAAATTTGGCATTCGTAGTTTCTTCGTTCACATAACCTGCCGGAATCTTTTGATCTTTTAAATAGGCAGGCACATCGATAGCCGCATGGTCTGCGGTTAAAAAAACGGTGTATTCCCCTCTTCCTACTTTTTTATCCAAGGTCTTGAACAAACGGGCCAGATCCTGATCCAGCCGTAAATACGTATCCTGTATTTCTTTGGAATTTACGCCATATTTATGCCCCACATAATCGGTACTGGAAAAGCTTACCGCCAAAAAATCGGTATCGGTATCCACACCCAACTGTTCATTTTCAATAGCTTCAATGGTGAAATCCATGGTCAGACTATTCCCATAAGGTATTCCCTTTATCAGATCGTAATCTTTGGTCTTGTCCAAAAGATTTGATGTATTATGTGGAAAGGTGGGAGTAGTCTCACCTTGAAACAAACCTTCGTAAGCATTATTATCCGATCCACTTTCAACATAAGTGTCAATATCTTTTAACGTGGTCCAAGCTTTTTTATAAGATTGAACCTTTCCCGAGGTATTAAAATCATTCACCCATTTTGGTAATCTGTCCATATAATACGAACTGCTCACCCATTTACCTTCATTCCCTCCATGGAACCAATAAGCGGCATTGGCGGTATGGCCACCCGGAAGTATAGCTCCCCGGTCTTTAACGGCAATGGCGATGGTCTTCCCCCTCATTTGGGTATGCAATCTAAGCTCATCCGTAATTGTGGTGACGTTCATTCTATGTGGTGACATCTGCCCAGCCGAAGTCATCGTTCCTATGGAAACATAAGTAGTGTCCGAAGCACAATAGACCTCTTCATCAGAATTTTTATCGTACCAATTGTTCCCAATAATCCCATGAGTTGCCGGGGTGGTTCCGGTATATACGGAGGTATGCCCCGGTCCCGTACTGGTAGGGGCATAATTAAAATGATTGTTTTTGCAGTTGAACCCTTCATTGATCATTCTTTTAAACCCGCCATCCTCAAAGTGTTCATAGAAACGGGTTAAATAATCATAACGCATCTGATCCACTATAATCCCTACGACCAATTTAGGTGAAGTTCTTAAAACCACCCCTTCCCCGGGTTTGACCTTCCTTTGGGCCTCTACTCTAAAAACGGTTAAAACGACAAAGAAAAAGAGGGTAAAAGTGAGTTGGTCTCTAAGGTTCATACTTTATTATATTAGCACGGTAAAAGTAAATAAAATCCCTCTTAAAACTTTAATTGCAAGTCAAATCAATTCCTTTATTGTTATTTTTACGATTAAGAAATTTATTTTTTATAAATGAACTATTTTTCTTCCATAGGCAGCTATGCCCTTATGATTCGTGAGGTCTTTAAAAAACCCACAAAATGGAGGATAATGAGGTCGCTGATTTTAAAGGAAATAGATGAACTGATATACGGTTCATTGGGTATCATTGTTTTTATTTCTTTCTTTATAGGTGCCGTTGTGGCCATACAAACGGCATTGAACCTTACCAATCCGATCATTCCAAGAAGCTTAATAGGATTTGCCACCAGACAATCTGTCATTTTGGAGTTTGCCCCCACTTTTGTATCTATCATCATGGCTGGCAAAGTTGGTTCTTACATCACGTCCAGTATTGGTACGATGCGGGTTACCGAGCAAATCGATGCCCTGGAGGTAATGGGCGTCAATTCCCTCAATTATCTGGTTTTTCCAAAGATAATCGCCATGTTATTCTATCCTTTTGCCATTGCCATATCTATGTATGTCGGTATTTTTGGCGGCTGGCTTGCCGGGGTTTTTGGAGGGTTCCTTACCAGTACGGATTTTGTGACGGGCCTGCAAACCGAATTCATTCCTTTTCACATTACCTATGCCTTTACCAAAACATTGATCTTTGCCTTTGTCATAGCCACTGTCCCGTCCTTTCATGGGTATTATATGAAGGGTGGAGCCTTGGAAGTAGGCAAGGCCAGTACAACATCGTTCGTTTGGACAAGTGTCGTCATTATTATTTTAAACTATCTGTTAACGCAATTACTCCTGGGCTAATGATAACCGTAAACGATATTCATAAATCTTTTGGTGACGCCCACATATTAAGGGGAATATCTACCGTCTTTGAAACAGGAAAGACCAATTTGGTCATTGGGCAAAGCGGATCGGGAAAAACGGTTTTTTTAAAATGTTTATTGGGGCTCTTTTCTCCGGAAAAGGGAAGTATTGATTACAACGGAAAAATCTATGCCAATTTAACGGACGATGAGAAACGAGACCTGCGCCAGGAAATGGGCATGGTGTTTCAGGGAAGTGCCCTTTTTGATAGTATGACGGTGGAAGGTAACGTCCGGTTTCCCCTTGAAATGTTTACAAAACAGTCCAGGTCCGAAATGAGCGACCGAGTGAATACGGTGTTAAAACGGGTAAACCTTATAGATGCACATTATAAATACCCCTCCGAAATTTCGGGTGGAATGCAAAAGCGCGTGGCCATTGCCAGGGCTATTGTAATGAATCCCAAATACCTTTTTTGTGATGAGCCAAATTCTGGCTTGGATCCCAAAACCGCTATATTAATTGATGACCTGATCAAGGAAATTACCGAAGAATACGATATTACCACGGTCATAAATACGCATGATATGAATTCGGTAATGCAAATAGGTGAAAAGATATTGTTCCTCAAAAACGGTATAAAGGAATGGGAAGGCACAAAGCACGAAATTTTCAAGACCGATAATGAGGCCGTAACCAATTTTGTGTACTCTTCGGATCTCTTCAAGAAGGTTCGCCAGATGTATATTGAGGAACGTAATTAATCTTTGAACACTTCTTTCACTTGAACCCTATCGTCTTTCAATCTAAGTTTTAACCACTCCTGAATTTTTTTTACGTTGGTAATGGTTTGTGCCTTTTTAGCATTTTTTTTCCACAGGACCTCAAAGACCGGAACGGTATCCATCTTTTCAAAATCCGTAGAAATCAAATAAGAGTATCCCAATCTTTCCAGATTTTCGTAATTGGTCTTAACTTCCTTACTAATCTCCGCAAAAGGTATTTCATTATTGGAAATCAATTTTAAACGATTCAGTTCGGTTTCCAATAAATTTATTTTTTCATCTTTATTGGACAGTTGCGTTTTTTGGGACTCATAGAGTTCGTTTACATATTTGAATTGATCTATTTCTGAATTTTTGGAGCCCTGGATAATATGTAGTTCACACTCTTTTAATCTATCATTTTCACTCATTTTGGCTTTCCATGTCGCAATGATATTATCAGGGACCGTTTCATTTCCCATAAAAACGACCTCGACCAAAGAATTTTTGCCCGCATTATACTCCAAATCCGTAAAATCCTCCAAAAACCGACCCTCCCCGGCAAATTTATAAGGTACTATATTCTCCGAGATAAATGCATTCGCGGCCCGTTTAAAAAGTGATTCCTGAAACACGTTCCAAAAGGTTACGCCGGCCGGCACCATTACGGCAACGGCAACCAATGATGCCAATCTTGCAATGAGACGACGGCGTTTGGAATTCACGTAACGCACCATGGGGAATCGCAATAACTTTATGACCAGAAATGTTGCTAAGGCAATGAATATGGTATTTATGGCAAACAGGTACATGGCACCGCTGGCATACTCCCAATTACCTATGGCAAGCCCAAATCCCACCGTACAAAGTGGAGGCATCAGTGCTGTGGCAATGGCCACACCAAAAATTACGCTGGCAATGGTTCCTTTTTTCGCCCTTGCTATGACTAAGGCAAGACCTCCAAAAAAAGCGATCAACACATCTCGAATATCCGGTTTTACCCGAGCCAACAATTCTGAAGACTCATCCCTAAGGGGAAAGAATTTAAAAAACAGGAAAGCCGTCAATACACTTAGGACCACCATTACGGCAAAGTTTTTTAACGACCTTTTTAATGTATCCAAATCATTGATGCCCACGGACATGCCGATTCCCAAAATTGGGCCCATTAATGGCGAAATAAGCATAGCTCCAATAACCACGGCCGTAGAATTGGCATTTAGTCCTATGGAAGCGATAAAAATGGAACAGATTAAAATCCACGAGGTATGTCCTTTAAAGGGTATATCCGCAATAATCGCCTCCTTTGTAGCATCTTGATCCGTATTGGTCCGGATATCCAACAATTCCAAAAGAAATCTTTTGGTACTTCCCAAAAGGCCTTTAAAGTCTTTTTTTACATCTTCACCGCTCTCTTGCGGCTGATTGGTCGGTCTTGCATTATCCGGATTCAGGTTATTCTCCATATACTAAGCATATTGATCTCCAAAAGTATCCTTAACACGGGATAGCACTTTTTTAATATCCTGTTCCTTCGATTTTGGATATACTAAAAGTACTTCTTCTTTATCTACGATAATATAGTCTTTTAATCCGTCTACGACAACAACCTTCTTATAATCGGTCCTTATCATATTGCCACTGGCATCTTGAGTCAAAACTCCCGCATTGACCACGGCATTATCATTACCATCCTTATCCAGTTTATCATAGAGGGCTCCCCAAGTACCCAAATCGTTCCAGTCAAAAGTGGCAGCCAGAACAAAAATGGCATCAGATTGCTCCAAAATGGCATAATCAATAGAAATATTCTCCGCTTTTGGATAGTTCTCATAGATGAAACCCTGTTCATCCGCTGTATTATAGCAAGAAGTTCCTTTCTCAAAAAGATGGTATTGTTCTTTTTGATGTGTTTTAAAGGCATTTACGATGGCACTTACACTCCACATAAATATTCCGGCATTCCATAAAAAATTACCTTGGGTCAAAAAGTCCTTGGCCGTCTCGTAATCGGGCTTTTCCCTGAACTGATTTACCCTCTTAATTCGTACATCGTCGGATTTATCAAATTCAATATAACCAAAACCTGTATTTGGAAAAGTCGGTTTTATTCCCAACGTACAAAGCACTTCCTCTTTTTCGCATTTTTCAAAACAGGCAACAACATCATTGGCAAAAGCCGTTTCATCTTCGATCCAATGATCACTGGGTGCCACGATCATAAGTCCGTTAGGGTTCATTTTTTGAACCTTAAGGGCAGCGTATAGGATACATGGTGCCGTATTGCGCATAGCAGGTTCCAATACAACTTGATCTTGGGAGACCATGGGCAGTTGTTCCAGCACCAGATCATTGTATCTTTCATTGGTCAAGATCAATATGTTCTCCGTTGGTATGAATTTGTTCAGGCGCTGAAAGGTCTTTTGAATAAGTGTTGTTCCCGTACCCAACATATCATGGAACTGTTTTGGATAAGTGGAGGTACTTACGGGCCAAAATCGTGACCCAACGCCTCCCGCCATTAAAACTGCATAATAATTTTTGTTCATATTAATCGTTTATCAATTCAACTTCTGCATTAGGTTGGAACAAATACATTTTCCCCGTTTCCAATTCGACACACTCATACCGTTTCACTTTTTTGTTCCCTTTTTTGAAAAGTTTCCCATTATAAATGCGAAACAAACTTCCGATAGGCAGTTCAAAAACATAGGTTTTGTCGGATTCAACTAAATCGAACTGTTTCAAAGCTATGGATAAATTAGCATCTGTACTGCTACTGGCTTTTGGATTTTTAAAATGCTGCGCCAAAAGGGGTAGCAGTTTGGACGGAAAGATTTCGGGTCTAATAAATGGCAGCATCAAATATTGAAATGTACGCTTCCATTCCAAACCATGAGGTTTTATGTTCCTTCCATATTTTTCAAAAGCGACCAAATGGGCAACTTCATGAACAAGGGTAATCAAAAACCGGTATTTGTTAAGGGTAGCATTCACGGTAATTTGATGATGTCCATTGGGCAATCTTCTATAATCTCCATGCCGTGTAACCCGCTCGTTTACAATTTTTAAATGCACATGATAATCTCGGACCAAATCAAAACATAAGGGAACCGCTCTTTCCGGCAGGTATTTCTTAAGGGTATTTTCCATATTAAGGCGTGCTACTGGACACCTGTAACATTTTTCCGTTATACCATTTATTTCCGTTCAGGGAAAAATCCTTAATATACAAGGCCATTTCCAATGCGGATATTGGTGCTTTATAACCCGGAAAGGCTTCTTCCAACATTTCTGTTTGCACGGCGCCTATGGCCAGAACATTAAAAGAGGGGCCTGTTTCCTTAAATTCTTCCGCCCAAAGTTCCGTTAGGGTAATTACGGCACCTTTACTGGAACTATAAGCGGATAAGCCCGGGAACTTTAAACTACCCTGTACGCCACCCATAGAACTTATGGTTACTACATGCCCGGCCGAAGGCATATACGGAACGACCAATCTGGTCATTTCCGCTACACCGAATACATTTACCTCATACACTGCCTTAAATTCTTCAGAAGAAGTTTCCAAAAAAGGTTTGCTCAATAATCTTCCTGCATTATTAATGAGAACGTCCACCTGTTTCCATTCTTGTTTCAAGAAATCTCCCACTTTTTTAAAATCAGTGGAAATGGACAAATCAAAAGCAATTGCATGGATATTCTTATGCTTCAACTCTTCTATTGGGGCCGTATTTCTAGAGAGGGCCAGAATCTGATGACCATCGTCCGCAAACAATTTGGCCAGTTCAAAACCAATGCCCCTGCTCGCTCCTGTAATAATAATATTTGCCATTAATGGTAGCTGATTTCTTTAATAGGAGCATTCGCGATTCCCTCGATAACGGGAATCATTTTGTTGACCACTTTAGCCATGTGTTCATAATCTATCAACTCGTTTTCATCGCTCACTTTATGATAATGCTCAAAATTGGTAAAGTCAAAAGTACTGTAGGTCTGGGAAGGTATGTTAAAAGCAGTGTGGAACGGATAATTATCCGAACGTTGGAATAAATTAAACGCTTTGGCCTTGGGCAAAAAACCGATTATTTTTTCACCCGCATAACCATTGGCTATATCGGCCATATTAGAAAGTTCATGGCCTGTTATATACAGTAAGTGGTCTTTACCGACCATGGGAACCCCGACCATCTCAAAATTTAGCATTGTATAGAGGTTAAAATCTTCCTTCTTTAATTTTTCCGCTAAATGTTTGGATCCTAAAAGCCCTTTTTCCTCGGCACTGAACAATACAAAAACAATACTTCTTTTATTTGTTCCGGCATTTCCAAAATAACGTGCCAGTTCCAGAACGGTAGATGTTCCTGTAGCATTGTCATTGGCTCCATTGGCAATGGCATCCCCATTCTCGGGACTTATTTCCCCTAGATGATCGTAATGGGCCCCAATGATAATATGTTCGCTCTTTAATTCACTATCCGTTCCCTCCAAAAGGCCAACCACATTATATGCCTGCTTTTTAAAATTGCCCAATGTATCCTTATAAGTTTTAAAATAAGGCTTTATACCATTGGCCTTAAAAATGGTTTCGGCATAGTTTGCCGCTTTTGCTATTCCCTCACTACCGGAATCCCGTCCTTTCAATTCGTCCGAAGCCAAGAATTCCATCAGTTTCTTAATCTGGTCCGGAGTTGAAAAATGTATTGTATTATGCGACTCTTTTCTGAAAATCGTATTTTCCCCAGTTTCTATTTCTTCCCCATTAATACTGCCCTTAACACCATCAGGCAAATTGCCTTGATTTAAAACTGTTTCCCGACCGACCTTACCCGAACCACAGGAAATAAAAATACCGATACCTATTAAAAAGATAATTTTTTTCATGCTATTTTGATTCATTGTCCTAAAACACCTTGAGGTACTAAAGATAAAAAAAGCAACCCTGAAAAGGATTGCTTTCTTAAATTGTATTTTATATACATAGCCTTAAGCCAGCATGGTTACCGGATTCTCGATAAAATGACGCAAAGTCTGTAAGAATTGGGCCCCTACGGCACCGTCCACCGTTCTGTGGTCACATGCCAAGGTCAGTTTCATAGTATTTCCCACCACAATTTCACCGTTTTTGACTACCGGTTTCTCCACTATTGCCCCTACGGATAGGATAGCCGAGTTTGGCTGGTTTATAATGGATGTAAATTCCAGAATTCCGAACATCCCAAGGTTTGACACGGTAAAGGTACTTCCCTCCATCTCGGACGGGGCAATTTTTTTGGTCCTTGCCTTGCCGGCCAATTCCTTTACGGCACCCCCTATCTGGGTAAGTCCTAATTGATCGGCAAACTTAACCACGGGAACCACCAAACCTTCATCTACGGCAACGGCAACCCCCATATGGATATGTTTGTTATATCTTGTGGTGTCCCCGTTCCATGAAGTGTTTACCTGTGGGTGTTTTCTCAAAGCCATGGCACATGCCTTTAACACCATATCGTTAAAAGAGACCTTGGTATCCGGCAAACTATTGATCTGTACCCTAGAGGCTTTTGCATTGTCCATATCCACCTCTATGGTCAAGTAAAAATGTGGGGCGGTAAATTTGGATTGCCCCAATACTTTTGCAATCACTTTGCGCATGGAAGAATTCTTTATTTCTTCCGACCCTTCTTCGCCTACCGGTAAGGACATGGGAGTAATAGCAGATGCAGTATCACTATTTGCCACTTCTTTTACTGCGGGTCCTGTAGCTTGGGACGGGCTATAATTTTCAACATCCTTTTTTATAATGCGCCCATTATCCCCGGAACCGGGAATATTGGATATATCTATTCCTTTGTCCGCTGCTATTTTTTTTGCCAAAGGCGAGGCAAAAATGCGTTGCCCGTCCGTTATGACCGCTCTATCTTCTTGAGCCGGAACGGATCGTTTCTCTTCTTTTGCCGTTTCCGCTTTGGCCTCCACACTTATCTCCGCCCCTGGTTTTGCGTTCAGTACGGCATTAACATCCGTTCCTTCCGGGCCTATTATGGCCAATACCTCGTCCACTGGCGACGATTCCCCTTCCTGTATACCGATGTAAAGTAATTTTCCCGCATAGAAAGACTCAAATTCCATCGTAGCCTTATCCGTTTCGATTTCTGCCAAAATATCGCCTTCTTCAACGGTATCCCCAACTTTTTTTAACCAAGTAGCCACGGTTCCCTCTTCCATGGTATCACTCAGACGGGGCATTTTAACGACCTCGACACCTTCGGGAATTTCAACGGGACCTGTATTGGAAAGTGTCTCATCCTGTACGTTCGCAGCACTACCGGAATCCGATACCACTTTTTCTTCCACGGGAGTTTCATTGGCTCCGTTCACCAATGCTGAAATATCTTCACCGTCATCACCTATGATCGCCAATAGGGAATCTACCGGTGCGCCATCTCCTTCTTTTATACCAATGTGCAATAGCGTTCCTTCATGAAAGGATTCAAACTCCATGGTGGCCTTATCCGTCTCTATTTCGGCTAGAATATCACCTTCTTCAATTTTATCCCCAACCTTTTTCAACCACTTTGCCACGGTTCCTTCTTCCATAGTATCACTAAGGCGGGGCATATTTATTACTTGAGCCATCTACTTACAATTTATGTTGAACAAATGGAAAATCTTCTTGTTCGTAAACCATATCGTACAATTGGTTTACCGGTGGATAATCCGATTCTTCCGCAAACTTCTCACATTCCCTGACCAAATCCTTCACCTTTTTATCAATGGCCGCGATCTCATCTTCGGTTGCGTATTTTTTTTCTTTTATAACATCCAAGACCTGTGTTATGGGATCAATTTTTTTGTATTCCTCTACTTCTTCCTTCGTTCTGTAGTGTTGTGCATCGGACATGGAGTGCCCTCTATAACGGTATGTTTTCATTTCAAGGAAGGTTGGCCCGCCACCACTTCTGGCACGTTCTATGGCCTTACTCATTTCCTGTGCGACGGTAACGGGATTCATTCCATCAACGGGTCCACAGGGCATTTCATATCCCAGTCCTAATTTCCAGATTTCGGTAGAGTAAGAAGTTCTTTCCACAGATGTTCCCATGGCATAACCGTTATTTTCACATACGAATACTACGGGAAGCTGCCATAACATGGCCAGATTAAAGGTTTCATGCAAGGAACCCTGTCTTACGGCACCATCCCCCATATAACATAGCGTTACCGCATTGCTCCCATTGTATTTATCGCCAAAGGCCATTCCGGCACCAAGTGGAATTTGTCCTCCCACGATTCCATGTCCGCCATGAAACCTATGCTCTTTTGAGAATATATGCATAGAACCGCCCATTCCTTTGGACGTACCGGTAACTTTGCCGTACAACTCCGCCATGACACGTTTTGGGTCAACCCCCATACCTATGGGCTGTACGTGGTTCCTATATGCCGTAATCATTCTGTCCTTGGTCAAATCCATGGCATGTAGGGCACCTGCCAATACAGCTTCCTGACCATTGTACAGATGAAGAAAACCCCTTACTTTCTGCTGAATATATACCGCCGCAAGCTTATCCTCAAATTTCCTCCAAAAAAGCATATCCTCATACCATTTCAAATAGATTTCCTTGGTGATTTTTTCCATTAATTCAATGTATTATATGTCTATGTAATTAGATTCAAAATCCTGCTCTGTAGATTAAACTCCACAGAAGAGCAAAAATACACATATAAATGAATGGATAAAAAAAAGGGAGAATTAAAATGAGTTGGTAAAATCCACATATCACAAAATAATATTCAGGGCGTTTTTTTATAAAACCATGCCTATAATTCCGTCTATTTTAAGAAAGTGTCGTTAAAGCCCAAAGGTAAAATGTCCGCTATGGAACTACAGCTCATAATTTCACCCGTTTCTCCCATAAACAGTAATCGAATAGGTAGTTTTTGCCTGAATTCGTATTCAAAAATAACCTGTCTACAATTACCGCACGGTGCCACCGGTCGTTCTACTATATGATCTATGGAGGCCGCGGTAACGGCAATAGCCTTGATCTTGATTTTTGGAAATCGTGCCACCGCCTGAAAAACGGCCACCCTTTCCGCACACAAGCCCGAGGGGTAAGAAGCATTTTCCTGATTATTTCCAAAACGACCTCATCGTTTTCCAAAAGTACCGCTGCGCCTACCTGAAAATTAGAATAAGGGGCATAAGCACCTTGGCGTGCATTGATCGCTTTTGTCATAAGGTCTTTATCTTGTTGGGGCAATTCCTGAAGGGAATCGTAAATATGAGCTTCAAAAGTTATTTGCTGTTTTTTAACCATTCCATATGTTTTCCATCATTTATACACTGCATTAAATGTACATTTTAAATTGGAAGTTATGTAAAACAAAAAAACCTGCTTACGAGCAGGTTCTTATCCCATCTAAAAATAGATTTTAATCGTTAAGGTATTCTTCTCCCAAACTAAACGTTAAAGAAAAACGCAATGTATTTTCCAATGGATTTCTAACCTGAGAAGTAGAAAATAAATAAGATAAATCTATTTGAGCGGCCTTAAACTTGAATCCGGCACCCAAAGTAAAGAACTTTCTGGAACCTTTTTCCTCACTTTCATTAAAATAGCCCGTACGAAGCATAAAAACATCTTGATAGGTATATTCCGCACCCAAGGCCCAGGTAAATTCTTTTAATTCTTCGCTAAAACCATCGGGAGCATCCCCAAATGAACCAAAAATACCACTAAAACCACTTTCGTTTTGATAGATGTCATTATCCTCCGAATCAATATCTCCATCGCCATCCAAATCCTGTGGTGTAGGCACCAATAACTTACTGAATTCCGAAGTCAGCCCGATTACATTGTCCTGATCCAGGATAAAATCAAAACCGACCCCAAGTCTCATATTGCTCGGTATAAAATTTTCTTGGCCTCCCTGATCATACTGAATTTTACCGCCAATGTTCGAGAGATTGAAACCTGCTCTCCATCTCCCATCAAAATTATCATAAGCAATTTCCCTGGAACGATAGTAACCGGCAACATCTACCGCGAACGAACTTGCGGCCTGGGAATCTTCTGTACCGTTTTGCGGCAATTTCAAATTAGACCGAATATATCTACCTGCCACTGCCATTGAAAATGTGGGACTCAATTTTAACGAATAAGACCCGTCCAATGCCAGCTCATTAGGTTTGGCCAATGTTCCCGGGTCATTGGCAAACTGGCGCAATTCTATCTCACCCAAAGTAAAATACCTTAGACTCAGGGCAAAAGCACTTTGATCGTTTATTTTATTATAATATCCCCCACTGAGCAAGGCAATATCCGTAATGATACTTTCCAAATACGGTGTATAACTCAACCCTATTCCCATTTTGCGTTCGGCAAAGGCAAATTTGGCCGGGTTCCACTGTTGCGAAAATGCATCGGTCGAAGTGGCCACACCCATATCGCCCATACCCGAGGCCCGGGCATCTGCAGCAATAGTTAAAAATGGAACAGCGGTAGTAATGACCCGCTGATCTTCTTGTGCAGATACTTTTACAAGAAATAATAACAGGATAATAATCGAGAACTTTTTCATTTAAGTAATAATGTTGGTTTTAGGAGCAAATATGAACTTCCTTCATATCGCTCATACAGTCAGTATTTTACATGTAAACGCCCTTTTTGGCATTATCTTGTGTTGGTATGTTAATATTTTGAATCCGATAATTGAAGAAAAACCATGGAACATTTAATATTAATACTGTTTCCGGTGTTTCTCACATAAACAATAAAATTCCTACAAGGACCCTAAAAGAATAGGATAGCCTCCATACTATAATACCTTTTCGGGCGTTATGATTGTTAGAAACAGGCTTTGGTTGTTGCAAAGGATGGGGAACGTCAAAAATATTTCGAATTATAAAATATTATGATAAAAACATCGTTCTAAACAGCGAAAGTGACATAAAAATTAATCAGAAAATCCAATCTTTAAACTACATTCAAAAGTATATAATCAAAAGATTGAACTCAAGTCCTAATTATGAAAAAACAGTTTATTAAAGTTGTACTCTCATGTACCGTTATTGCGGGAGGTTTTACAGTTACCAGCTGTTCCAAAAAATCTTCATCTTCCAAAAACGTTTCAAGAGCTACAGGTTGGAAAATAAATGCAAAGGAAGGTGGTTTTCAATACAATACCGATTTCAAGGAGCAAGAAACGGCACCTGGTCTAGTTTTTGTTGAGGGTGGAACATTTACCAAGGGTAAAGTACAGGATGACGTGATGCACGACTGGAACAATACCCCTACCTCGCAACATGTTCAATCTTTTTATATGGACGAGACCGAAGTGACCAATGTAATGTACCTGGAATACCTGGATTATCTTAAAAGTGTATATCCACCGGAAAATCCAAAATATGCAAACATATACAAAGGTGCCCTTCCCGATACTTTGGTATGGAGAAACCGATTAGGTTTCAATGAGACCATGACCAATAATTATCTTAGGCATCCCGCCTATGCGGAATATCCGGTTGTTGGTGTCAATTGGATACAAGCGACCCAATTTGCGGAATGGAGAACGGATCGGGTAAACGAAGTAATGCTGGAACGCGAAGGTTATCTTTCCGCAGACGCCAAGTACCAAGCGGCTACCGGGGAAGTTCAGGGAACCTTCAGCACCGAGGCTTATTTGAACAGACCGGAATCTGTATATAACGGTCAAATAGATTCGCTCCAGGGCAAGAAGAAAAAAGATAGTGTTTCCGTCTTTGCCAAACGAAGTAGCGGTATTATCATGCCCGAATACAGATTACCGACAGAAACAGAATGGGAGTATGCCGCACAGGCACAGGTAGGTTCCAGGGAATACAATAATTATAGGGGTAGAAAAAAATACCCATGGGAAGGAGACTATACCAGAAATGGGCAACGTGTGGGAAGAGGAGACCAGTTGGCCAATTTTAAACAAGGAAAAGGGGATTACGGCGGAATTGCAGGGTGGTCCGATGACGGTGCCGACATTACCGCACAAGTAATGTCCTATAAACCAAACGATTTGGGGCTATATGATATGGCCGGGAATGTTGCGGAATGGGTATCCGATGTATATAGGCCCATTGTGGACGATGAAGTAAGTGATTTCAATTATTACCGGGGCAATATCTATATGAAAACCGCCATAGGAGAAGACGGAAAAGTTAATATCCTTAAAGATTCCATAGTCTATGATACCTTGCCGAATGGCAAAGTAGTGGCCGTGAACCTGCCCGGTGAAATCAAAATGGTGCCGGTAGGTGAAGAAGAAACCTATTTAAGGACTAATTTTTCATCTAGTGACAATAGAGGTTATAGGGACGGTGATCCGGGATCTTCAAGGTTTTTTGACAGATTTGCCGATGAGGATGATGAGGACCAAAGAAAAATGTATGATTCCCCAAAACACAAAGTAGAAAGGGATTCCGCAGGCAACCTCATCAGGCAGTATGATCAATCCAATTCCAGAACCTCACTGATCAATGATGAAGTTAGAGTGTACAAAGGTGGCTCCTGGAGAGATAGGGCATATTGGCTAGATCCGGCACAAAGGAGATACCTCCCACAATATATGGCAACGGATCACATTGGGTTTAGGTGCGCCATGTCCAGAGTAGGATCAAAATCCAAAACAAAGAACAAAACGGTAAGAGGAAAAAAAGCCAAGTAATTTTCCCGACAACATTATACTAAAAGCCCTTTTTTAAAGGGCTTTTTTTTATCTTCGATTTCATGACCATTCAAGCGCTCCATAAAACTTATCTGGAACATCCGTCTATTTGTACGGACACCCGGAAATTAAACAAAGGTGATATATTCTTTGCCCTAAAGGGTGACAATTTCAATGGTAACGAATATGCCGAACAAGCACTAAAAAAAGGGGCAAGTTTTGCCGTTGTGGATGAAAAAAGATTTGCAACGGAAAAGGGCACCATATGGGTTGAAAACGTATTGGAATCGCTTCAAAAACTGGCCAATTTCCATAGGCATTATTGCAATGCCCAAATTATAGGCCTCACCGGGAGTAATGGCAAAACAACCACCAAAGAGCTTATACATGCCGTACTAAGAACAAAGTACAGGGCTGTGGCCACAAAAGGCAACCTCAACAACCACATCGGTGTGCCGCTCACCCTTTTATCCATCAAAAAAGATACTGAAATTGCCATTGTAGAGATGGGTGCCAACCATCAAAAAGAGATTGAATTCCTCAGCAAGCTGGCAGAACCGGACTTTGGCTATATTACCAATTTTGGCAAGGCACATTTAGAAGGTTTTGGAGGTATTGATGGGGTCATAAAGGGCAAAAGTGAGCTTTACGATTATCTGCTCGAAAACGATAAGGCCGTTTTTATGAATGCCGATGACCCCGTGCAACGGCAGAAACTGGAACGTTGTATCAAAAAATACGGTTACAGTCAAAACGACCCGAAATTCTATCAAATTCAAATGGGCCGACCCGACCCCTATATAAGCCTAAAGGTGGAGGATACCTTAATAAACTCCCAATTGATCGGGGCCTATAATTTCACCAATTGTTGTGCGGCCATGCTTATTGGAAAATATTTTAATGTTCCCATGGAGAAAATCAAGGAAGCGATCGAATCCTATACCCCACAAAACAACCGATCTCAAATAATAACAAAAAAAGGGCATCAGATAATCCTAGATGCTTACAATGCCAATCCTACCAGCATGAAAGTTGCCTTGGGCAATTTTAAATCCATGAAAGGAAAAAATAAGGTTTTGTTCCTGGGAGATATGTTCGAACTGGGGGATTCGGCGAAGGAGGAACATCAGCATATTTCGGACTTAACATACAATCTGGGGTTTGAAAACGTCTTTTTTGTAGGCGAAAACTTTTACCACACCCAAAACAACTTTCAAAAATTCAAACGGTTCAAAGACCTTGAAACCTATCTAAAGGCCAATACCGTAATCTTAAATGCAACGATTCTGATCAAAGGCTCAAGGGGAATGGCACTGGAACGGATTTTGGACTTGATCTAGCAGAAAATCAATCCATAAAAAAAGAAGTGGGATATACTGGATTCGAACCAGTGACCTCTGCCCTGTCAAGGCAGCGCTCTAAACCAACTGAGCTAATATCCCTAATGGGGCGCTAAGGTAAAATTAAATTTGCATTCTGGAAAGAAAGAAAAAATCTTATGCCTTAGTATTTATCTTGACAAGTTTATTTCACACTGGTTTTAAACGTTAAAATCATGCTAAAAAACACTGTTTTAAAGAAACGATGGACTCGACGCAACATGATTGCCTTAAATTAGGGAGTTTGTTTCACTATGGTCATAAAAGAATGGCCCAATTACTTCAAATTTAGGGATTATGGAGATTTTTTTCCGAAATAGTATTATCGGTGTCAAAAGAGATGGACAAAAATGGATTTATAAACCAATTTATCAAGTAGGGCTATTGACATTTGTACTATGGACAGTTGCGCCTCAACTCAAAGCTCAAAACAAGCCTCCTTTTCAAATGCCCTCCAGTCATAATGAAGGGGCTATTTATGATACGATCGATTTCTACAATTTTTCGACCGTGGCGTTCGACAGTCAAAACCGCCCTTACGGATTCAATATTCACGAGGAATTCGGATATGTCCGTACGTTACGCAACGGCATATGGGTAATGCACAATTATTTGGACGATCTTAAAGTGAAACATCCGGGTTCGTCCATAACGAACGCCCACACCACCAATGGACACCACCACCCCAGAGTATCGATTACCTCGGACGATCACATGTATATTACACTGGATTACCTAGTAGATTCGGAAAAACAATGGGCAATACTTTATTTGGATAATCTGGATTCCGACAATTTTCAGGTAGAAACATTTACGGGGGTCCAAATGATGAATGTAGAAGAATTTACAGGACATAATCTTAAGAATGGGGAAACACCGGGCATCCTTATAACGGAAAGAGATGAATCTTTGGCCGAATTGGGATGGCCTACCCGAACAGTGACCTGGTCAATAAATGCAGTTTCTATTGTAAAACTACTCATCCCCTACCGTAATTCCAATGGTACGGTATCGTTCAATACCACGACCATTGGGAGCAGGCTCGGTGCCACTACCATTCATTCGGGAGGTGATGCGACCATGGCCACAACAGGAAACAGGACCTATTTGACCTATTCCGGCTTTGATGAGGATAAAATTATGAACAAAGGTGCAAGGGACAACGTTAACAGGGGTTATCTTGCCGAAGTTATACGCCCTTCTTCCGTGTCCGGTAATGCTACGGTAACCTCACGATTTATGGGGGTGCAGTCCGTCTATGGTCATATTGATTCCCATAGTCAGGGAGGAATCGTATTGGATGCTGTGGGCAAGTTGCACTATCTTTCGGGCAACCATGCTGCTTCGGACGAATACTGGCGTAGCGATTATGGAATTGCCGATCCCTCGTTTGATTTTATGAATGGATGGAGCCAATACGGCAAGACCACGCTCAATGGGGATTTTAGTTACGACACCCCGGTCATAGATAACAACAATATCCTTCATGTGGCCTATAGACAAAGAAATGCAGGGGCCAATAGAGGTCTCTATGTAAAGACCGCTTCCGTTACCACGACCGATTGGGGAACGGGGTTGGGCGATTTGATCGTCAGGCCCCCAACACCCTGGAATACAAATGGCCAATACATTGTCCTTTACCATCGTTTGATCATGGATCGGGCCGGTAACGTGCATTTAAGCAGTGGTTTCTTCGAATTCGTGAATTATAAAAATGGGGCATATCCCCGTATAAATGCCTTTAGGCCTCACGGAAACGGTATCTGGGCAATGCCAGATCGTTATACTTATTTAGAAAATAGCACAAATGGCAAGACCGTACAGCGCATTTCCTTTTCCATGGACGATCAGCATCTGGAAAACTCACCGGTAACTTTAAATGCCAGTACAGACGCCACGGAATTGTCCGTTTATTATGAAGTCGTAAGCGGACCCGCCACGGTTGACGGAAATATATTAAGGTTAATCGGGATCGGTGAAGTAACCGTTATAGCCAAAAATCTTGGCAACGTAAATTACTACGGGGATGAAGTAATACAAACCTTTCAGGTAAAATAAAGGGCAATATATAACTAACCAAAAAGATTTTTCACTTCCTTGAAAAGAAAAATCCACATCTTTCAATGTGGATTTTCTATTTATGTGGGCCCTACTGGATTCGAACCAGTGACCCCCTGCTTGTAAGGCAGGTGCTCTGAACCAACTGAGCTAAGAGCCCTTAACGGGGTGCAAATATAGAATAGTTTTGTTTAGTCCAAAAGAAAAAATGACAAAATTTAAACGATTTCGGCCACCGTAAAATTACTTCCTCCAATAAAAATCAAATCTTGTTCAGATGCATTTGTCCTTGCTGCTTTTAATGCCAAATCCACACCGGGATAAACAGCTCCTTTTAAACCAAATTCATTGGCCTGTTCACTTAATAAAGTAGCATCCAGTCCCCTTGGAATATTCGGTTTACAAAAATAATATTGTGCTTCACCGGGGAAAAGTAGGAGTACATTGGTCAAATTCTTATCCTTTACAAAACCAAGCACGATATGTAATTTCTTAAATGTTTCTTCTTTGAGCTGTTGCATCACCAATGCTAGACCTTCCTTATTATGCGCCGTATCACAAATTACTTTTGGATGTTCACCCAATAGTTGCCAACGTCCCATAAGGTGTGTATTCTCTTGAACCTTCAATAATCCTTTCCGAATATGTTCTTCCCTTATCTTAAAACCTTTTAGTTCTTTAATTACGGCAAGAATACCTTTTACATTTCTGTCTTGATAATTCCCCAACAGCGAAGTTTCATATTTTGGGAATTTCCCTTTACTGGCAAAAATGAGTTTGGCATTCTTGGATTTGGCTACATTTTCAAAAACCGAAGCGATCCTTGGCTGATATTCGCTTACTACCACCGGAATATCCTTCTTAATAATCCCCGCCTTTTCAAAAGCTATTTTATCCATCGTATCACCCAACATGTCCATATGGTCCAGACCGATATTGGTAATCAACGAAACTTCGGGGACAATAATATTGGTAGAATCCAACCTACCTCCCAGGCCTACCTCTATAATGGCAATATCAATGTTCTTTTGGGCAAAATAACCGAATGCCATACCTACGGTCATTTCAAAAAAGGACAGTTTATGTTCCTCCAAAAAAGATTTATGATTTGATATAAAATCGATGACAAATTTTTTGGATACCGTTTTACCGTTTATTCGTATGCGCTCCCTAAAATCTTTTAAATGTGGAGAGGTATATAGACCTACGGTATATCCTGCTTCCTGTAGGATAGAAGCCAACATATGACTACTTGAACCTTTGCCATTGGTTCCCGCTACGTGAATACTTTTAAAAAGACGGTGGGGATTGCCCAAGCGTTCGGTAAAAACCATAATACCGTCAAGTTTACCGTTAAAGGCTTTCTTCCCTTTTTGTTGGTACATGGGGAGCTGGGCGAACATCCAATTCAGTGTCTGCTCGTAGGTCACTCTCCCAATTTAAAATTCACGACCACAAAACCCACTTGTTGGTTGGGTGCCTTGGAATCCAAATTCCATTTGTGCATAAAAGCAGTTTTTCTAGCGGGTTCCAGTAAGCACGGATTAGTATTGGTCGTTCCTCGAACTCCCGGTGTTGCACTAATGACCTTACCACTTCTATCTACCACAATTTTCACCACAACTTTTCCGGATTCATTACATTCTTGTGGCACTTTCCCTTTATTCACCAAAGATCTTCCATTAAGACCATATCCACCTGTTCCACTACCTGAGCCCGGACTACCGTAATAACTGGTCGCATAGGGATTCCCTTGTGGATCACCTTTGCCTCCCAATCGGTTATCATCACCCTCGCTACCAGATGCCGTACCATCGGATTTGTTCAATCCCCCCATGAGCTCATCCAGTTTTTTCTTTTTGGCCTCTTGTTCCCTTCTGGCCCTCTCTTCGGCTTCTCGCTTTTGTTGTGCTATTTTAGCCGCCTTCTCCTTTTCCCTTTTAACAGCTTCCTCCCTTTTCTTTCGTTCGGTTTCGGCCGCATCTTCAGCTCTTTTTTTCTCCTCTTTCGCTTTTTTGATTTTTATGGCCTCCTCATTTTCCCGTGTTAGCAGTTTTTCCGATGGGGATTCTTTAGGTGTTG
Source organism: Maribacter spongiae (assembly GCF_047345125.1). Lineage (NCBI taxonomy): Bacteria > Pseudomonadati > Bacteroidota > Flavobacteriia > Flavobacteriales > Flavobacteriaceae > Maribacter > Maribacter spongiae. Next base: position 264,781 of record NZ_JBLFEQ010000006.1, read on the forward strand.
TTTTTTCCGGGGTTTCCTCAATGGTTTTTGTTTCGGTAGCTTCCTCCTTTACTTCCTCCTGTTTCACGGGTTTTACGGGAGGGGTATCCAAAGGTTCCGATATTATTTTTTCTTTTGGTTGAATTCGCCCATTACCGAAATCCGTCGTTCCAAAATTTACCGAAATTCCATTTTCTATGGGCGGGTCCATATAGGTAAGCCCAATATAAAAGAGTACCAATAACAATGCACTCAGAAGAAATGTGGTAAGCGTGAAGGATTTTTTCTTGTGTCTCGTATCTAAAAATGCCATTATGCTTGTTCCGTTTAAAATGACGTATGAACTACTATGTTATTTTCTGAATCATAAAAATATAGCATGAGCCGTGATTATGACTTTTGGAGGATATCACGAAAAAAACGAATTGAACTTTTTTACTCTAATCAAATAAAATCAATTAGGCCGCACAGCCAAGATTACCTTATAATTATTCCTATTGGCAATATCCATAACGTTTACCGCCTCTTTGATAGCAACGCTCTCCTCCGCACGTAGAATAATGGTCGGTTTATCTTGACCTTCAAGTGCTTTTTTTAATTCAATTTCAATATATTCTCCATTAATTCTCTGGTTGTTCACAAAATATTGCAAGTTCTTATCTATACTCACGGATACATTTTGTGTGTTCGTAGATTTCCCCTTGGCCTTGGGCAGCAATAAATCCAGTGCATTCGGCGAATTTGCCGTTAACATGAAGAATATCAACAATAAAAAAACGATATCCGTCATGGAGGACATGCTAAAGTCCGGACTAACTTTATTCCTTCCTTTTAATTTCATAGCGAAAAATTAAAGTGGTTCGTTCAACAAATCTAGGAACTCAACGGCATTGGCTTCCATTTTATGGACCACTTTATCCGTTCGGTTTACCAAATGATTGTAGCCCACATAAGCTATAATACCTACAATTAGGCCCGCTACCGTTGTCGTCATTGCCGTATAGATACCAGATGCCAAAGAGCCCATTTCTGCTTGGCCCCCACTGGTGGCCATTTCATGAAAAGCCAAAATCATACCAATTACGGTACCCAAAAACCCTATCATTGGTGCCGCACCGGCAACCGTTGCCAAAACGCTTACATTCTTCTCCAGTTTATAAACCTCCAAAGTACCGGCATTTTCAATGGCCGTATTAATATCGTCCAAAGGCTTGCCAATTCTGGATATGCCTTTCTCCGTTAACCTTGCTACGGGGGAATCCGTCTGGGCACAAAGAATCTTGGCGGCTTCCAATTTTCCCGTTGTCACATGATCCCTGATTTGATTCATGAAATTCTTATCTATTCTAGATGCGGCATTAACGGCAAGCAAACGCTCAAAATAAATATAGAGCGCAACGCCCAACATTAAAAAAAGTACCGTAATAATGACCACACTTCCCGTACCTCCATTAAAAATCAAATCCATAACGGAAAGCGTCTTTTCTTCCGAAAGCAACTCACCCGTTTCAGGGTCCTGGGCCAAATCTTGGAATAATAGCATAGTGTCTTTGTTAATTATCAAATTTGCCTTAATAACGGTATTTTATCGATAAAATTATCCGTGCAATATAAAATCTCTCAATAAAATAAAAGTCCCCGCACCCGCTACAAAACCTACCAAAGCCAGCCACGCTATCTTTTTAAGATACCAGAAAAAATCGATCTTTTCCATTCCCATTGCCACTACCCCGGCAGCGGAACCGATAATGAGCATACTCCCTCCGGTACCAGCGGAATAGGCGATAAAGTGCCATAACGGGTTATCCATTGGCTCCCCGAACATACCCATGCTAGCGGCAACCAGAGGAACATTATCTATAATCGCCGAACCTACGCCAAACAACATTACTACAATATCCGTATTGGGAATCGCGGAATTAAGGTTTTCCGCGTAATGGAACAACATACCCAAAGATTCCAAAGCGGCTACGGCCAAGAGAATCCCCAAGAAAAAAAGAATACTCGGCAATTCTATTTTGGACAGTGATGCATGGACCGGACTGTGATGCCCGTGCGAATCGCTCTCGCCGGGAATATCAACGGCATCGGATATCGTAAATTTTGAATTACTGTAAATTTCCGCAAATGTGGCCACTACCGCCAATGACAACATCATACCTACATAGGGCGGTAAATGGGTAATCGTCTTAAAAAATGGCACAAAAACAATGGCTCCCAAGCCCAAGTACAACATGATAGAGCCGTATTTTGATTTGGGTCCGTTATTGGAGAGATCAACATCTATAGTCCCTTTAAATGCCTTGTTCCCACCTGCAATAAGTGTAGGGACCACCATACAAACAATAGACGGGATAAGCACATGTATCACCAATTGTCCTGCAGATACCTTATCGGCGATCCATAGCATCGTAGTGGTTACATCCCCTATGGGCGACCAGGCACCTCCGGCATTCGCCGCTATAATGACCATCCCCGCAAACCAAAGCCTTGTATTCCTGTCATTAATGACCTTTTGTAAAATGGTAACCAATACAATGGTGGCCGTAAGATTATCTATAATTGCCGATAGTACAAAGGCCAAAATAGAGAACAACCATAATAATTTGCGTTTGCTTCGGGTTCGTATATAACCCTTTATCGTAGCGAAACCATCAAAATAGTCAATAATCTCGACAATGGTCATGGCCCCCAATAAAAACACCAGTATTTCTGCAGTCTTGCCCAAATGGTGAAGAAGGATTTCATCTATATGGGTAGGCTCAAGCTCCCTTAGTTCCGAATTTACTTCAAAAACAGGCAGATGTGTCAATGCGATTATGGCCCACAAAATGGCCATCATGGCCAAAGCCGGAATCAATTTATCTATTTTAAGGGTATGTTCTAAGGTTATCGCCAAATAACCTGCCAAAAAAACAATAATGATTATGGTCTCCATCTTCAGTTGGTTTTATGCATTGATCCGGTCTGGAACGCCGAACGTAATTTTCAATATTGAAATCGCCTAAAGATATTTAAAAATGCGCATGTTTCCACCAACAAAATTAGATTAAGGCGAACTTTATTGAAACTCATTTACTTATGGTCGACAAAAACCTTATTCCCATAACCAGCGATAACGTTTTTCACAATTTTTGGAATATGAAGAAGGTGTTTTAAAGCAGATTACAGGATATAACCCGTATATTTATAACTTAAACCTTTAATCAATTATCTATGGATTTTTCGTTGACCGAAGAGCAGAAATTAATTCAACGTGCAGCTCGGGATTTTGCTCAAAACGAACTACTCCCCGGAGTAATAGAGAGAGATGAAAAACAGCTTTTTCCAAAAGAAGAAGTGAGAAAAATGGGGGAATTGGGGTTTCTTGGCATGATGGTAAATCCAAAATACGGAGGTAGTGGATTAGACACATTGTCCTATGTTTTAGTAATGGAGGAACTTTCCAAAGTAGATGCTTCATCATCCGTTATCGTTTCCGTAAACAACTCCTTGGTCTGTTGGGGATTAGAAACCTTTGGAACAGAGTCGCAAAAGGAAAAATACCTAAAAAAATTGGCTACGGGTGAGATAATAGGGACGTTCTGCCTTTCCGAACCGGAAGCGGGAAGCGATGCAACCTCTCAAAAAACCACGGCAACGGACAAAGGGGACCACTATCTTCTCAACGGAACTAAAAATTGGATTACAAATGGCAGTTCCGCCGATGTTCATTTAGTGATTGCCCAAACGGATAAGGATAAAAAATACAGGGGCATCAATGCCTTAATTGTCGAGAAAGGATCGGAAGGTTTTGAAATTGGTCCAAAGGAGAACAAATTGGGTATTCGGGGCAGTGATACACATTCCCTTATTTTTAATGATGTAAAAGTCCCAAAAGAGAATAGGATCGGCAAGGACGGTTTTGGGTTTAAGTTCGCCATGAAAACCCTGGCCGGTGGACGAATAGGCATTGCCTCCCAAGCCTTGGGTATCGCCACAGGGGCATATGAATTGGCCCTTAAGTATGCCCAGGAACGAAAAGCCTTTGGTACGGAGATAAGCAACCATCAGGCAATCGCTTTCAAATTGGCCGATATGCACACCCAAATACAGGCCGCAAGACATTTGGTCTATAAATCGGCTTGGGACAAGGACATGGGTAATAATTATGATCTTTCAGGAGCCATGGCAAAACTATACGCTTCACAGGTAGCCATGGAAACTACCATAGAGGCCGTACAAATACACGGAGGCAACGGTTTTGTAAAAGACTATCATGTAGAAAGATTGATGCGGGATGCCAAAATCACCCAGATATACGAAGGGACTTCAGAAATTCAAAAAATTGTAATCTCCAGAAGCATTCTCAATTAAAACTCAATACCCCCCTATTTTTTTTGAAAAAAATACATAAATAACATAAATAAGGAAATTTACACCTCATTTTTTGGGGGTGTTTATACCAAAATTTGTTATTTTACAAAAATACCCCTTGAAATTTCTATCAAGGGGTTATACAATGTACTAAATTTATCAATCTGATAAATAGATCATACCGAAAATATAGATTCTAACATTTTTTAACCACAAATTAAAAGTGTTGAATATTATTATCAATAATATCTATTTTACTGAATATTATTCAACTAAAATGATATTTTTGAAGAAATACCATAAATTATGAAGCTGAAGAAACAAGGGTTATATCTCCCGGAATTTGAACATGACAACTGTGGAGCTGGATTTATATGTAGTCTAAAAGGAAAGAAATCCAATGATATTATTCATAAGGCACTGGAAATCTTAGATCGGCTGGAGCACCGTGGTGCCGTAAGTGCCGATGGTAAGACCGGTGATGGTGCGGGCATCCTAATTGATATCCCCCATACTTTTTTTAAGGATGTGTGTGATTTTGAATTGCCGGAATCCGGTAATTATGCAGTAGCCAACGTATTTTTACCTCAAAAAGAAAATCAACGTGATTATTGCATATCAATATTTGAAGAGAATATCAAAAAACAAGGGCTTCAACTTTTGGGTTGGAGAAATGTTCCGGTAAACCCTTCCATCCCCGGAAGAATAGCCGGAGAAACCGAGCCCTTCATCAAACAGATCTTTATTGGAAAAGAAAGCAACGAACAATCCTATTTTGATTTTAATCTTAAACTGTTCATTGCCAGAAAAGTAACGGAACACACCATTATTGGTTCCAAATTATCGGAAAGCCAATTTTTCTACGTACCAAGTCTTTCCACTAAAATCATCATTTTTAAAGGATTGTTGATGCCGCATGACATCAGCTTGTACTATACGGATTTATTGGATTCCAGGGTAGTGACCCGTTTGGCGTTGGTCCATCAACGTTTTTCCACCAATACGTTCCCCACCTGGGATTTGGCACAACCCTTTAGATATATGTGCCATAATGGGGAAATAAATACATTGCGGGGCAATGTGTCCCGAATGCTCTCCAGGGAAGAACTGCTTAAAAGTGATCTGTTCGGAGAAGAGATCAAAAACGTGCTGCCCATAATTTTACCGGGCAAATCGGATTCCGCAACTATGGACATGGTCGTAGAGCTTTTATTGATGACAGGCCGCTCACTCCCGGAAGTCATGATGATCTTGGTTCCCGAAGCATGGGAGAAAAATGACGAAATGTCCGAGGCCAAAAAAGCCTTTTACGAATATCATTCCTGTATGATGGAACCTTGGGACGGACCTGCATCCATCCCTTTTACGGACGGAAACTATATTGGCGCGGTCCTGGATCGAAACGGCCTTAGACCTTCAAGATATTCCGTTACCAAAGATGATTATGTGGTCATGTCCTCAGAGACCGGTGTAGTGGAAATTGCCCCGGAAAACGTTGAATTCCATGGTAGATTGGAACCGGGCAAAATGTTCCTGGTAAATATGGAGGAAGGCCGTATTGTAAACGATGAGGAGATAAAGGAAAATATTGCAAAAAAATATCCCTATAAAAAATGGCTGAATACCAATTTGGTACACCTAAGGGATATCCCTTATAACGATTGTCCTTTATTTTTGGGCGAGGCACCTTTGGAAAAAAGGAAATCCGTATTTGGATATACCTTGGAGGATATCAATACCATTATCCTACCTATGGGCAAAACGGCCAAAGAACCTATAGGTTCCATGGGGGCAGATACCCCTATCGCCGTCCTGTCACAAAGGCCACAACTGATCTACAATTATTTTAAACAGTTGTTCGCCCAGGTTACCAACCCTCCTTTGGACGGTATCCGTGAAGAACTGATTACAGATATTAGCTTAACCCTGGGCAGTGACCACAATATTTTTGAATTTTCAGAACTACATTGTAGAAAACTAAAAATCCAAAATCCGGTCATCTCCAAAGAGGATTTGGACAAAATAAAGAATTATGATGCAAGTCCGGATTATAAGGTAGTTTCCATACCCATCCTTTATAAAATCGAAAAAGGAAACAATGGGTTGGAAGATGCATTGGAATCTATATTAAAACAAGCATCCAAAGCCGTAGATGAAGGCACCAATATTATTATTCTTTCGGACAGGAACGTGGATAAAGACCACGCCCCGATCCCCGCACTTTTAGCCTGTTCGTTTGTAAACAGTGGGCTGCAAAAATTGGGCAAACGTTCCAAGGTCAGCATTATCATTGAGTCCGCCGAGCCTCGGGAAGTACATCATTTTGCATTGCTGTTCGGGTTTGGGGCCAGTGCCGTAAACCCATACCTGGTCAATGAAATTATAGGAGAACAGATCGAAGAACAGGATATTACGGAATTCACTTTTGAAGAAGCCATCAAAAATTACAATAAGGCCATTGGAAAGGGAATTTTAAAGGTGATGAACAAAATCGGGATATCCACGCTAAACTCCTACAGAGGTTCCCAACTGTTCGAATGTATCGGTATCAATTCAAAAATCGTAGAAAAATACTTCCCCAATACACCTACAAGAATTCAGGGCATCGGTCTTTATCAAATTGAAAAGGAAATTTCAAAAAGACATCAAAAAGCATTCGCCAAAAAAGAAGTAGCGGCAAACCTTGACCTGGAGATAGGTGGGGAATACCGTTGGAGAAGAGATGGTGAAAAACATATGTTCAACCCGTTATCCGTGGCCAAACTCCAGAAAGCGGTACGGGGCAATGAACCGGAAACTTATAAGGATTTTGCGGCCATGGTCAACAAGCAGTCCAAAAACCTAATGACGATAAGGGGGCTGTTCGAGTTTTCCAATTATGACCCTATTCCCTTGGACGAAGTGGAACCCTGGACGGAAATCGTAAAAAGATTTAAGACCGGGGCTATGTCTTATGGTTCTATTAGCAAGGAAGCACATGAAAACCTGGCCATTGCTATGAACCGGATCGGAGGAAAAAGTAATTCCGGTGAAGGCGGTGAAGATGAGGAGCGTTTTTATAAGAACGCAACGGGAAATTGGAAAAACAGTGCCATAAAACAAGTAGCTTCGGGCCGTTTTGGCGTAACTTCCAACTATTTGAGCAGTGCCAAAGAAATCCAAATAAAAATGGCGCAAGGGGCGAAACCCGGTGAAGGAGGGCAACTTCCCGGGCCAAAGGTAAACCCGGCCATTGCAAAAACAAGGAATTCAACACCTTACGTAGGGCTTATTTCGCCACCGCCACACCATGATATTTATTCCATTGAGGATCTGTCTCAACTGATCTATGACCTAAAATCGGCAAACAGAAAGGCCAGAATCAATGTAAAATTGGTTTCTGAAGTAGGAGTAGGTACCGTTGCCGCGGGTGTTTCCAAGGCTAAGGCCGATGTCATTCTAATTTCCGGAAGCGATGGGGGTACTGGAGCCTCTCCCCTAACCTCTTTAAAACATGCGGGCCTTCCCTGGGAATTAGGTATTGCGGAAGCGCAACAGACCTTGGTTCTGAACGATCTTAGAAACAGGGTCGTTTTGGAATGCGATGGGCAGCTCAAAACAGGTAGGGACGTTGCCATAGCCTGTCTATTGGGTGCCGAAGAATTTGGTTTTGCGACCGCCCCATTGGTAGCCTCCGGATGCATTATGATGCGTGTCTGCCATCTAAATACCTGCCCCGTTGGTATTGCCACCCAAAACCCCGAACTCAGAAAGAAGTTTAAGGGCAAACCGGAACACGTGGTCAACTATATGTATTTTATAGCCCAGGAGTTACGGGAAATCATGGCAAAATTAGGATTTAGGACCGTAAATGAAATGGTGGGTCAGGTGCAAAAACTGGATCGCAAAAAAGCCATTGAGCATTATAAGGCAGCAGGTATAGACCTAACACCTATTCTACACCGGATAGACGTTCCTGCCGGAACAAAATTCCATAATACACAAAAACAAGAGCACAACATTGAAAAATCAATGGAGTTTGACATCATCGCAAAAGCAAATCCCTCGCTTTTCCGTAAAGAAAAGGCAAATCTAAATTTCCCTATTTATAATACGGACAGGGCAGTCGGTGCCATTGTGAGTAATGAGATTTCTAAAATATACGGTGCACAAGGACTTCCTATAAACACCCTAAAATTGAATTTTACGGGTTCTGCCGGCCAAAGTTTCGGAGCTTTTGCAACACGAGGATTAACAATGATCGTCAACGGAAACACGAATGACTACCTCGGTAAAGGGTTATCAGGGGCCAAATTGGTCATAAAGGTGCCCGATGGTTCTACCATAGTCCCGGAAGACAATGTCATTACAGGGAATGTAACCCTATATGGAGCTACAGCGGGTCGTGCCTATATTAACGGTAAGGCGGGTGAACGTTTCTGCGTACGTAACTCAGGGGCAAAAGCCGTTGTAGAAGGTATTGGTGATCATGGTTGTGAATATATGACCGGTGGCGTCGCCGTAATCCTCGGGGAAGTAGGACGAAATTTTGGTGCTGGAATGAGTGGTGGAATAGCCTATATCTTTGATGAGAAAAAGACATTCAAAAAAAGATGTAAGAGTGAAGGTCTGAACTTACTGAAAGTGACGGAAGACAATGACATCAAACAATTAAAAGATCTGATCGAAAGTCATTATAATGCTACCTTGAGTCCATTGGCGCAACGCATACTGGAAAATTGGGAAACGGCATTACCCAAATTTACCAAAGTACTCCCGGAAGAATATAAACAAGCGCTTATTCGCCTAGAAAAAGAGAAATTACAAACTATATAAATCGAAATATGGGAAAGATAACTGGATTTATGGAATTCGATAGAAAAGTAGAGGCTTATGCGCCCGTGGAGGAGCGTGTTAAAAACTACAAAGAATTTACACTTCCAATGGAAGAAAAAGAGCTGAAAGAACAAGGGGGGCGTTGTATGAACTGTGGCATTCCCTTTTGTCACAGCGGATGTCCCTTGGGAAATCTAATCCCCGATTTTAATGATGCCGTATATCGAGGGAAATGGGAAAAGGCAACCGACATATTGCATTCGACCAATAATTTTCCGGAATTTACCGGACGTCTATGTCCCGCTCCTTGTGAAGAAGCTTGTGTACTCGGCATTAATGAGGATCCCGTGACCATTGAGAATATCGAAAAAAACATAGTGGAAACAGCCTTTGAAAAGGGATGGATCGTTGCCGAACCACCAGCTACAAGAACGGATAAAAAAGTTGCCGTTATAGGTTCCGGCCCAGCCGGACTGGCCGCTGCGCAACAATTGAATCGTGCAGGACACCTCGTAACCGTTTTTGAAAGGGATGAAAAACCAGGTGGACTATTGCGTTATGGCATTCCCGATTTTAAAATGGAAAAACACGTTATTGATAGAAGATTAGGCGTGTTAGAAGAAGAGGGGATTGTATTTAAATGCAATGTTCATGTTGGTGTGGATATCAAAGCCGAAGAACTTAAAACGGATTATGATGCTATTGTCCTTTGTGGGGGTGCTACAGTGCGTAGAAACTTGCCCATCAAGGGGTCTGATTTAAATGGTGTGGTACAGGCTATGGATTTCCTGCCCCAGAACAATCGCCGTGTTGATGGGGTAAAAAATTTCGAACACGAGATTTTGGCTACAAACAAAGATGTCATTGTAATCGGTGGCGGCGATACAGGTTCGGACTGTATCGGAACTTCATTACGCCAGGGAGCAAAATCAGTGTCCAATTTTGAGATTATGCCTATGGCTACGACCGACAGGCCCGCTGACCAACCTTGGCCATTTTGGCCAATGCGCTTAAGAACCAGTTCTTCCCACAAAGAAGGAGCAGAACGTTTTTTCAGTATTTCCACAAAGGAATTCATTGGCGATAAAAGCGGTAATTTAAAGGGATTGATAACTTCAGAGGTAGAATGGATCAAACAACCCGGTCAAAGACCCGTTTTAAAAGAAGTAGAAGGCACGGAAAAAGAATGGAAATGTGAATTGGCACTACTGGCCATGGGTTTTACCGGTTCCGAAATGACCGTAGCGGAGCAATTAGGCCTGGAGAGCGATGCCAGAACGAATATAAAGGCTTCGGATTCTGATTATAAAACGAATGTAGATGGTGTATTTGTCGCAGGAGATCAACGAAGGGGGCAATCCTTGATCGTTTGGGCAATTTCCGAGGGCAGGCAAGCGGCCCATCATGTAGATGCCTATCTTATGGGGGAATCGGCCTTACCGTTAAAAGGTGAGGGGGATCTGCCCAGAATATAGATTTCAAAAACTTTGATGGATAAAAAATAAAAGGAGCAACAATTGTTGCTCCTTTTATTTTCTTTTTTTTCCAAAAAAAGTTGACAACATAATATCATCGATTGTGACAAGTTATTCTCTCCGAATGCAATATGGGTACGAACCCACAAAACCTTCTCATTGGAAATCAAAAAACGTATTTTAATTCTTTTTCATTTTTTCAATCATTTTTCTAATATCACCACTTCCTTTAAAAGCGACAATTATCGTTACAACAATATACCATCCTAAAATAAGTGCACTCAACAATGTCCAAAACCAATGTTCCATAACCAACTTATTTTTTAATTAGAGGTTTTAATTTCGACCCAAGTATCATTGCCATCGCAGTAGCAGCATAGGTAGCAATACCAAATTTATAAGGTCCTATTTTAAGTATCTCTGTTTGAGCAGCATCCAATTCTTGTAAAATAAGATATGATATTGGTATCATCCCGCCAACTGCTATACTTGCAATTGCGCCCCAATTGTTGGCTGGTTTCCAATAGCAGGCAGAAATTAACAATACACTCATACTGGACAAATAAATCGTTCCCGTAACCTGAAGATAGACCCACAGATCACCTTTTAAAGGATACCATAATCCATACAGTAGTAAAAACACTCCAATTATCGCAATCAAAATCCTATTCCATAGCAATCCCTTTTTATCGGACCACAAACCCTTGTGAATGGGTTTCATGATATCATTATAGATTACCGAACTCCAGGCAATCATATACGATGAATTGGTAGACATATCGGCAGCCAGCATGGCCGCAATCAGAATTCCTATAAGTCCAACCGGAAGTGCTTTGGCCAAAAGATTCGGCATTGCCAAAATCGCTTCTCCATCTACAAATAGTTGTGTTCCAAAATAATGTAATGCAGCAATTCCCAATATTGCCGGTATTGTAAACCGAACCAAAAGGAAAGGGGAGGTGCCTATGAAAATACGTTTTGCAATTTTCGTATTCTTGGCGGAGAGGACCCTAGATATTATAGTCTGCCAGGTCAATACGGATGCAAAAGCCACCAAAACATCGAGCATGATTTTATCAATACCATATGTTTCACTTGCAAATGGGTTGTAGGCATTTGCCCCCAATGAATCATCCACACTTTGCAACATATTGAACCATCCAAAATCAACCACCAGCAGTATTACCACAGCAATCAACCCAATACTCATAACCACAAATTGAATATAATCCGTTATGAAGACAGATATCATTCCACCGAGGATAGTGTACATCGCAACACCTAAAAGAATAAGGGTCATAACAACTTCCAAATAGCCCACTTCAAACCCACACACTACGGTCAAAAAGATTCCAGCTTGTCGGAGACCCCCCATATTCAGCAATCCTCCCAAAACAATCACAACGCCACTAGCCCAACGCACCTTTGGTCCAAATTTATTTGCAAAAAGCTCAGGTAAGGTTACTACTTCTCTATCCCTCAAGGGTTTAATACAAAATCCGGTCCAACCAACAATAAACATGGCAAATGCCAGTGCTATTCCAGGGGTAATTCCAGCAAATCCGTATTTATATCCTAATTCGGCATTGGCCATACAGGTTGCAATACCAAATTCAGTAGCGGCTAGTGAGACTATTCCCAAGTATAGGTCAAATACAAATCCTGTATTAAAACTTGCCTCCTTGGATACTATCCAACAAGCTAGGGATGTCGCTTCAGCTGTTGTCCCTAATCTTCCCATTGGTATTTTGGAAGTCATATATGCTATCATTTTAGGGTCGGTGTCCTCGTTCATAGGGGTTGAAATTACTGCTGGTGCTATACCGTTAATGGTGATACCTGTTTCAGCATATTCCTTTCCCGTGCCCTTGACCAAACCCATCATACCAGATTTACTGGCTGCATAACCAACCATTCCAGGGTTTCCTTCTTTACCTCCAATGGATGTGAAATGCAGTATTCTACCATAATTTTGTTTGATCATCTGAGGTAACACTGCTTTGGTGATGATAAATGCCCCAGTTAAATTTACATCAATCACTTTTTGAAAATCCGTTAAATCATAATCTAAAATCTTAGTTGCTGATGGTCCGACTATACCTGCTGTATTAATCAAAATATCTATACGACCGCTTTCCTCAATTATCCGCTCTACTGTATTGATAATTTCATTTTCGTCGCAAATATCAGCCACAAAAGTAGAAGCATTCAATCCGAGTTCATTGAAATCCAATTTGCATTCCTCAAGGTCTTTCTCCAAAATATCAAGCAAGCAAACCTGTGCTCCTTCCAAAAGAAGTCTTTCAGCTATTTTTTTTCCAATACCTCTTGCACCACCTACGACTATCGCTACTTGGTTTTCAAACCTTTTCATTTTGACCTATATATTTATTCATATTAATATGCATGTCGTCATCTACATTATTCCATATTTTTTAAATGCCTCCACGGCGGGCATTCCGTTTTCAATTGCTTTTTGAACCACTTTCTCTCCTTTAGCCTTTTCCAGGGCCGCTTCTAATACCTCCTTTTCGATTTTTTGAGGGATTATACAGACACCATCCATATCTCCAAATACAATATCACCAGGCTCTATTCGAACCCCTTTGATTTCTATTGGAACCCGAAAATCGATAACCTTTCCTCTCGGTCCTTGATCTTGAGCATAACTACCATACGAAAAAGTTGGAAAATCCAATTTCAAAATACCTTTGGTATCCCTGGAATACCCATCCACAACTGTCCCCACAGCTCCACATTGCATTGCCCGACAACTCATTAACTCACCCCAAAGTGCATAGGTAGGAGACGAGCCGGTACAGATATACACCTCATTTTTCTTTAAATCATCAAGCGCTTCCAACATCAAACCAAAAGGTTTGGACATTATCGGATTACTCAAATTCTCGGAATTTTCATTATAGCAGTCAGCCTCTAACACAGGCATCGCACGACCAACAATGACCATATCAGCTCGTAATGGCTGAATTTGAGGAGGTAAAAACTGATGTAAAAAACCCATTTTATCCATCACATCTCCAATAACGGCAGAAAACAGTTCTTTTTTCATTACGATAAAAAGTTCATCATCACTTTTATAATCCATATTATTTTAACTTTTAAACAAAAAGAAAGTCATTAAATTAAGAAATGAGTTTTTGATTTATGATAAAATTCTATCAATAGTTTTATTTCGGCTACTAAATTTTCAACAAAAAACGATACAAAATCTATAATCAATAGTTTTTTATGGTATTTTAATTGCAATGTTTTCCATTTTGGCATCACAAATGCAAAGAATTAAACATAAATGTATTTTCCAATTATTCTCAAATGAAAGCTAAACTTGTAGATCGCAGTAATCCCTTAAACCAATCTTTTAGTACAAGCTATTTAGATCAAAAAAACTTCTTTAAGGTATGGCACTATCATCCAGAACTTGAATTGGTAATAATACTTGAAAGTAAGGGAACTCAGTTTGTAGGGGATAGTATTGAGCGATTTAAAAACGGTGATGTTCTTTTAATCGGCAAAAATTTACCCCATCTAATGCTCAACGACAACGAGTATTTTGAAACTGAATCCAAGCTTTCTGCAAAGGCTATAGTAATTAATTTTGAACGCTATTTTACCGGCAACACCTTTCTTTCGCTACCAGAAATGAAATCCATTGATGAATTTTTGAGCTTAAGTGAGCGAGGTATCAAATTCTCAGGACGGATTAAACAGTTCATACGGGAAATGGCTCTGAACATATTGTCTTCGGAAGGCTTTGAACGTATTCTTCTCTTTATTAAACTTTTATATACAATTTCAAATACTACGGAATATAGATTGCTGTCTACTCCTGCTTTTTCAAATTCCGTTGGAAACATCGAAAAAAGTAGGATGGGCAAGGTGTATGATTATGTCATGAACAATTTTGATAAAACTATTAGTTTAAAAAGAGTTGCTGAAGTTGTTCATATGAATCCCACTGCCTTTTCCAGATATTTTAAGCAAAATCACAAAGAAAACTTTACTCAATATGTAAACCAGATTAGAATTGGGTTTGCTTGTAAACTATTACTAGAGAAAAAACTAAATGTCTCAGAAATATGTTATAGGGCCGATTACAACAATATCTCAAACTTCAACCGGCAATTCAGAAGAATCAAAGGAGTGTCTCCAAAGGAGTACGTCAAATCGTATCCGCAGTAAATAAGGAGTATGGTCGTTGCCCCCTGAATCTGAACGGGGGAGGGTCTTTTCCATAAAAAAAGGGCCCTCCACGTAACGTGAAGGGCCCTTCGAGGAAGGCGGCTTCCTACTCTCCCACTTGGTATAGCAGTACCATCGGCGCGGACGGGCTT